>NZ_CADFEF010000037.1:0-63843 GCF_902833125.1 Burkholderia sp. BCC1640
TCATGGTCATCGGGATCATCCCCAAACACCCTGCCTGAAAAACTAGCAGGATAGGTTGATTGCCCGGCTCAGTTTTCAGTCGGCGCGATCCCTACAAGTGGCTCAATTTCCGGTCGGCGTAAACATACTGTTCCCAACCGTGCCGGATACTGCTGCGAGCCTGAGGGCGATGAGGGTATGTTCTACGTGCTGGCAGAGCCCTTTCGGAAGCAGGTTTGCGCAGGGTTGGACGCTAAGTTTGTTGTGGGCGTGTTGCGCAAGTACGGACTGCTCGAGCAGGATACTGTTGGGACCCGTCGGATACCGGGGCTGTCTGGTGGCCCCAAACGGGCCTACTGGATCAGCAGTCGAATCGTCGGCTTCGACCCGGAAGCGCAGGCGACGGGCACGCAGTCGACCTGATTAGATGGTGGCGTGACGGTCGTGACAGGGCCGTCATGGCCATTGCTCCTGCCAGAAGCCCAGACAGATGGCGTTGTGACGATGTGACGTTTGTGACGAGAAAAATTTTAATAATGCTAGCGAGAAACGACCCGATGATCAGCCGACGACGGCCCCAAGCGTAGTCCGTGGAACGGGTAGCGTCTTCATCAATGTCACAACCGTCACACCGTCACAATCCAAGCAGGGCAAGGGATGAGCGGAACCAATGACGTGGCGTAGATCGTCACGGCTGTTACATGGCCATTCACATGCTTCCGGTGATTGGCCAATCCTGCGATTACGCCATGCGGAACTTTCACAGCTCACTTGACCTGCCAGTCGGGTTCGAATACGACAGCGATCAATAAGTCGAATTCTTGCTTGTCCAGATCCCGGATCACGCCGAGTTGCATCAATGAGTTTGAGTGCGAAATCTTGCGGTCCTTTATCTGATACCTGACACCATCAACGTCCGTGGCATCGTATCCCTTCTCGGCACTCTTGTTTAGGTGTAGTCGGAGACGTTCGGTGACTAGCCATTCGGTGTAGTCACCGGTCGCGTTGTTCGATGAGAGCAATACGTCTCTGCGTCGAAGCTCGTCGAGGACGTCGCCATGTATCGCCAAAAGTCCATTATTTGGATCATTAGCCTATGGTCTAGGTGGCTCTGGTATCTGAATTCCTAATTTGATGTACAGATTGTTATTCAATAGAATTCGGATACCCTTATGTGCGATCTCAAGATCAACGTTCGTGTACCCGGTAGGAAATGCACTTGAGAGATGAGCTAGTCCTTTGTTGGCAAGTTCAAAAATAGACACCAGCGCTCGCTCCGCTTGGTCCTTAGGGCCATTATAGGTGTTTAATGCTATAGATGGCGGGACTTTCGTTAAAGCCACGCCATTAATTTCAAAGTGCTCGATGGCGATATCGTCTCGGCGACGATTTTTTGCCGCAACAAGCTTCCCTTTCTCGGAATTCAAGCCTAAAAATTCTAATAAAGATCTTGCGTGAATGAACCCAACTTCGATTAAGGGGTTTAAAAGTGCGTTCACGTTGCCTTGGAGGATTTGCTTCCCATCTACAAATACCTTCATCTCTTTTGGTGAACTGAGTTCGTTGTGTATATTGTAAGCCCACATCATACTGTCAATGGCCTGAAGTCGATAGGGAATCCATTTGTAGAGAATTTCGTTCTTGTTCATTAGCCGCCCTCATTATCGCCAGATTCGGCCGCTGCCGCCCACTGCTTCGGTATGAGATCCCACATCGCTCGGTTGGTGCTTCTGACCTTGGGCGACGGATGGGCTGATGTGAACACCTCGAACCGCAAAGATCGCATGAACTCCTCTGCCTTTCCTGCTTTGCGACCAACGAGAACGACGGTCCTTAGTCTAGGCAGCAGGCCAACGAGATTCTTCACCTCTTGCAATCCTTCCCTGCATTCCACAACGCTGACTTTAGTGGTACCGTTCCAGCCCGGCACAACGTTCCAGAGCACCGTCCGCCTTCTCTCGATGTTCGCTTCGACCATGAACTGAAACAGGGCTTCAGCCGTCGGGTCATCATTGTTGCGGGAGATAAATCCGGAGCCTTTTCGCTTACCCGTGCTCGACGTCATCGGTCCGGGCTTCTCGAGCAAAAAAAGCATATCCGCCTCAACTCCACCGTCGGCGGGGTCAAAGTCCTGGAATTCCCAAGTCGGATGCTTTGCCCGCAGCGACTCCACATACGCCGTCAGAGGTGTAATGTATGGTTGGTTGAGCATCGTACGGCGACGAGCAATCGCCTCAGGATGCTTGAACGATCTTGGAGTGTTGATGTAGTCCATCAAATCTACCGATAAAGGTGAGCGTTGCTATCGCAATGAACCTTCACTTGTTCAAGCCAAGCCTCATACCAGTACCATGCGGTCACCACCTGCACACCTAGGCCCTTTGCTGGATTCTTTGCGTCGGCACGTTTCCAGAGTTTTGTATGTTCATGCATGTTGAACGTTGGATAACCAGCTTCCTGCATCGCACTTACAATCTGCTTTGGTAGGTATTTGGGGCGCTCTGTCTCTTTTATAACCGCATATTGCGCATTGATCCCTTTGGCGAGTTCTGAGTCGGCTTTGATAAATTCAATTACCTGATCAGCCTGCCCCTTTCTGTTAGCGGTTTTTGTTACAAAAAGAACGCGATACGCAAAACGAGGGTCATTAAACTCTTCTTCAGATAGCTTAGCGTCGAATCCGGTGATAAACGCTAGAATATGAGCTGGCAATCCTTCAGTTTTTCCCAGTAGATCCACATGCTCCTTTGTCAAGGATGAAAATTGAAGACTGAATGCCAGATGCTTGTCGATCCCGTACTCGTCACCAAAAAGTTTTTTGATTAGATCGTTGTAGTTGAGGCAGCAAGCCTGAAAACGAGCGCTCAGAAATTCATCAAGCCGGCTCGTCATTTGATGTTCGATCTCGTGCCTAAGGCCTATCAGGAATCTTAAATTGTTTGAAGCATTCTTATCAACCGGTGAAGCTTTATCATTAAGACACCTCTCAAGCTCCCAGTATTTTATTGCCCCAGATGCGGTTCTATCGAACTTTCGACGGCCATTTTCAATTCTGTGGTGACGGTACTCGATTCTCTTTTTTCGGTAGTGGGCGTGTAAAAGATACGTCCAAGAGATAACCATCAAAACAATAAAGATCTCCGACTTGAACGTGATTGCCGGGTTGTTAAAGACCTGCACTGCCGCCAGGGCCGCCTCACGAGATTTCTTCAACAATTCATTTGAGACGGAACCGACAGATCGAACCCTCTTTATGGTTGCCATGTTTTATGTCGGAAGTAGGAAAGGAAATGTGACTCGGGCGTGCGCAGTGTGAACAGGCCGAAGACCTGTCACCGCAGCAACACCAACTCCGGCACTGCGTTTGCCCCAGACCATATGATGGCATTCTGCTCGTGCTGCATGCCAATCGCCTTCGCTTCCTCAAGCGAGATTCCTAGCACGAGAAAGCTCGGCTCAGCCCACTCGCTGGACGGGTGTCGACCGACACCAGGTAAAAAGCGTAGGCTCCGTGCTGTCAACTCGTCAGCCAGAGCCTTCTGGCGATTGGCGTTGGTCTCGTCATCGCATTTCCGGCTGTAAGGATTCCATGCGGTAACGAAAGCACTGGACTCGACGCCTGCTGCTTCGTGTAGTGCAGTAAGTGCATCGTTCTGCTGGCCCACAAGAAGCGTCATGGGCGTCTCGCCATCCACGCAGTAATGCGTTTCACGATAGGCTTGGATCGTGGCTGGATCGATGTTTGAAGTTGTGGTCACGGGCGCTCCCCGATTGTTCCCTGGTCTGTTCAATGGGTCCAGTCGTCATGTGCCAACGGCGCCCGATTCAATTCTTCACGATAGGTACGCCAGTGCGATAGGTGACGATCCATCAACGCCGTGAACCGGTCATTGTGGTGCCGCTCCACCAAGTGAACCATCTCGTGAACGAGCACGTATTCGAGGCACTGGGCTGGCTTCTTCGCTAGTTCAAGATTCAACCAAATGCGACCGGCACCGATGGTGCAACTGCCCCACTTGGTCTTCATCTTCTTGATGCCCCAATCGGCCACTTCGACGCCAAGCAGCGGCTGCCACTTCTCCAGCAGAGCGGGGACCATCGCCTTCAACTGTTCTCGGTACCAACGCTCGACTATTTTCAGACGTTGCTCGACGCCTGTTCCAGGCCTAACCTTGATCTCCATCGTGCGCATGTTACGCAAAACGACTGTCGAAGGACCGTCGTGATACACAACCCGGATTCGGTAACGGCGCCCCTGGAAAAAGTGACTTTCTCCGCTGACCATCTCTCGCTTCGATTGCCGAGGCTGCGCTTCAAACTTCTGCTGCTGCCGTCGGATCCAGCCCAGCTTTCCGATCACCGCCAGACGAACGGCATCGTCGCTCACCGAGAACGGAACGGCGACACGAACCCGGCCATGGGGCGGATACACCCCCAGATGCAGGTTCTTGATGTCCTTACGGACAACTTCGACCGACAGGCCGCTGACCTTGATTTGCCGATAAATCTCAGTATCCATGCTGACTCTTGACGAGGTCTAGAATTGCATCGACACGGGCATCGCCTTCTCCCAGAACGGACTTGATGGCGTTCCGGATTTTCCGGGTCTTCATCGTATTGCTGCGCCAGTCGTCCTGGCGTGCAACTAGAATCGCATGATCGACGTTCACCGCCAGATTTTCGTCTTTGTCAAGGTTGTCGTACAGGGCTTTCTGTTCGGCAGTTTTTAGCGAGGCAGGGTAAGTCGATCCAGACGTCGGGCTTTGTGCCTGCTTTGCCAGCTTGACGAGTTCGGCCAGGTATTCCTCGTACGCGAGTGCGTCAGTTTTCCGCTTCTCGATCAGGGCGTCCAGCAGTTCCGACATTTTCTCGTAGTACTTGGGATTTACGGGCTGTTCGTCAATGATCAGTTTCCGGACGTTGTTTTCGATGGTCTCCGCAACGGCATCCTTGTCCCCACGAATCCCCTTGGGCAGCGCATCTACCGCTCCCACGCCTCGCTCAACGATAAGCTGGATCAACGACATATCGTCGAACGCCGAAATGATCTCGCTGTCGTCGGCCCGGATGTACGTGTCGATCAGGTGCCGCATTGCAGGTTCGTACATCTTCAGGTCGATGTAGTCACCACTGGCAAGCTTGACCTCGTTGCGAACCTTCTCGAAATGGCTGGTTTCGTCCTTCAGGTTCTCAATTTCCGCAGCTGTGTAGCCTGCTTCCTCAAGGTCGCTAGCGATGGCGGCATAGGCCCGGATGAACGCTGCTGCAAACTTGTACAAAGCCAGACGCTTCGGTTCGTTCTCTTTCAACTGCCCAGCGTTACCGGAGTCCTTGGCGCAGAAATATCGAAGATATGCCGCTGTGTCTTTCGGGGTTTCGACGGGTTCGCAAAGCGCCTTAATAGCCTCACGGGCTTCTTCGAGGTCCTCACGAGCCTTGGTCAGTCGGTCCTCAAGCAGTCCAGCAACGTCGTCCTTGTCGTAGCCGTCGAGTGCGCCTGAGGTGTAGTCGTGAACTGCACTGCCGATGCTCTTGAACAGGTCCTTGTAGTCAATGATATAGCCATACTCTTTGTCGTCTCCGTCGAGTCGATTCACACGGCAGATTGCCTGGAACAAGCCGTGATCCCGCATCTGCTTGTCGATGTACAGGTACGTTGCGGAAGGTGCGTCAAAGCCGGTCAGCAGCTTGTCAACGACGATCAGCAGCTTCATCTGTCCCGGCTCGTCGATGAATTTTTTCTTGACATCCTTCTCAAATGCTTCCGGATCCTGACAGTTAAGCATCTTGTTGTAGATCTCATACTGGCTCAGTTTTTCGGTGAGACCTTCGGTGCTTTCGCCTTTGATGTCAGAAGTGGCTGGTCGATAGCTGGTGACGATCGCACACTTGCCTGCAAGGTCAGTCTTGCTGAACAGTTCGTAGTACTTGCACGCCTGATAGATGCTGCCCGATACGAGCATGGCGTTGCCGTAGCCGCTTATCAACCGGACCTTGGTTGCCATGTCGAGCAGAATATCGGCAACAATCTTTTCAAGCCGGGACTGGCTCGACAGAACCCGCTGCATGGTCCCCCATTTCTGCTTGAGCTGGGCCTTGGCAAGGTCCGTCAATTCTTTGGTCTTTGATTCGAACCACTGGTCGATCTTCTTCTGAGACGTGATGTGCTGGTCGACGTCACGTGCTTCATAGCGGAGATCGAGAACCACGCCATCTCGAACCGCTTCGTCAAATTTGTAGGTATGGATGTACCGTCCAAAGACTTCAAGGCTCGTGGCCTTGTCTGCCTTGAGAAGGGGCGTGCCCGTGAAGCCGATGAACATTGCATTCGGCAGAATGGCCTTCATCGCCTTGTGCAGCTCGCCGGATTGGGTACGGTGGCACTCGTCAACGAAAACGTAGACGTCGCCCTTGGCCCGGAAGTCGGGCGGGAGCGCTCGCTTCATCTCCTCGACGTACCCAGAAACGTCGCCGAATTCCTCGCTATCCTCCTTGCCGCCGAACTTGTGGATCAGCGAACAGAGCAGCCAGGGTGTCGTAGCGTTGAGCTTGGCAATCAGATCGGCGCCGCTTTTCGTGCGATAGATCTCCTCGTTGACGCCCTTGAAGACTTTCTCGATCTGTTCATCTAACTCGGTCCGGTCGGTGATGATGAGGACACGGGCATCCTTCACGTTCTCCCGAATCCACTTGGTAAGCCAGACCATCGTGAGGCTCTTGCCCGAGCCCTGCGTGTGCCAGATGATGCCGCCTTCCCGCCGCTTTACGTGGTCTTGCGCCGCTTTCACCCCGAAATACTGGTTCTGGCGGCAAAGCTTCTTCGTGCCTGCGTCGTAGACGATGAAATCGTGGATCAGTTCAAGGAAGCGGACCTTGCTACAGACCTGGGTAAGATGACGGTCGAGCAAGTTGTCGATCGGGCTTTCTTCCTTCCAGGTGAGGTAATACTTCTCCGGCGTCTCGATCGTTCCGTATCGCAGGCCTTCAGTGTCGTTTCCAGCCATGACGAACTGCATCGTCGAGAAGAAGTGCTGGATGAAGACCTTTTTCTGGTTGTCGAGGTTTTGCCGGATGCCTTCGGAGACTGAGACGGTCGAGCGCTTCAGTTCGAGCACACCGAGAGCGATGCCGTTCACGTACAGAACGATGTCTGGACGCTTCGTGTTGGCCTTCGCATCGGCGCCGCTGACGGTCACTTCCTCGGCAATGGCGAAATCATTGCTGAGAGGCTTCTTCCAGTTGATGAGCCAGACGGTCTGTACCTGTTCGCCGATTTCCGGCTTGACCTGGACCCCATAGCGAAGCAATTCGTACACGGCCTTGTTGCGGTCGTAGATGCTCTTGCTTTGGTCGCCGGCGGCCTTGTCAAGAAGGTGTATAGCTCGGGAGATGAGGGCGTCGTCGTAGCCCTGTTGTTTCAGGAAACCTTCGAGCAAGCCATGGTCAACATTCCGGTTGCCGACACGGTCGATCCAATTCCCCAGGTACTCATACCCCAGCGAGTCCCGGAACAACTTGACGACACGCTCTTGCGTCTTCTTCTCGATTTGGCCGACGGTGCTCATACGAGTCGAATTCTCCCGGTCAACAATTCTTGCATCATGCCTTGCTTGAGGGCACGGGTCTTTTCTCGTTTTTGTTCAAGTGCTGTAATGTCAGCGTCCATGTCCGAAAGGACGGCTGCGATGGCTTTTTGCTCATGAAGTTCAGGATTTACGACCGAGAGATTCTCAAAGGTCTTCTTGGAAACTATGGGTGTAGCCGTGATTCCTGCATTGGCAAGTAGATACTGTTTGGCCGTTGAGAACAGGTAGTACAGAAACGTCGAATCATGATTAGCATTGGGAATGATCGCATTGATTTGCTGATTACAACTCCCCTCGGTTTTCAGAATCGCAACTTTGCCTACACTGGCAATGCAAGTTACCAACACGGATCCAGGCGGAAGAATCCGTATTGCTTCTAGTCCATCTCTCGTTAGCAGTCGGTCCGACGTGTACATGTCGCGCTCGGTCGAAATGTCAGTCGGGGTAATCCACGGATAAGAGCCGTTCCAATACTCCCTCCGTGTAGTCGAGGGTGTGCCACCGGTAACAACCTCACCGAGTTCTTCAACTTTAGATATGTTCCAATCCCCCGGAATCACTCCCACCTCGGTCTGTCTGTACTCTGACTTCAATTCGCCAAACCCCGGCAAACGTTGCTGACCCGTGAGCAACTGCTGCATCGTGGCCTGCTTGATGTCACGCTTTTTGGCGATGAGCTGATCCAGCGATGAGATCAGTGCATCGACGTCCGAGAGGGCAATGGAAATTGCGATTTGCTCATCCTTCGGTGGAACGATGAAACGCAGCTGTAGAAGATCCCGGGTGTATATTGCCGCAACGCTAGTCGTGCCAGTTGCAAGCGCTCTGAGCGCAGAAACCGATCTTTTACTGTTGAATGCATAGTTGGCGTAGGCATTGGACGAAATTTCAGACTCTTTGAACTCTAGTCGCATCAAGTTCGAGTTGTAATATGCTACCGGGAGCTCGTTCCGCCAAATTGCAACCTTTCCCACCAGGTCCAGCGTGTTCCTGGTGTTAAAGAGAACATCTCCATAGAAAAGCCTATCGATTGGACCCGGGGTAACACCCCGGTCGATATACTCAACCTTTCCTATATCGATGTAACCTCTTGCTAGATTTCCCATCTTTATCAGTGGGTAACTCGATTCTCTGTCGGTGCTCGGGTAGTTACCGCCAAGCCGACCACGCTCCATTAGGGTACCGAGATGCTTGACGTGCCAATCTTCCGGGATCGCTCCCACCTCGGTCCGCTTGTACCCCGGCTTCAGTTCCATGCGAACCCCATCTTCTTCAGGTGTTCATCAACACGAGCAGCAAGGACTTCAACCTCAGCAGTAAGCTTTGGCAGCGGCGTTGCGTAACGGTCGGCCAGTTCCTTGATACGACCCGTCAATGCCTGAGACACACGATCAAGCTCGGTCTGGACGTCTGCGGCGAGTGTAGCTAGCCACTTATCGTCGACAACCAAGGTCTTGGTATCCACTGCGGTCAGCTTGCCGTACTGCGCCGCTACCTTGGCATCGAGAGCCTTCTGGGCGTCCTTTACCTTCTTGTTCGCCGCAGCTTCCTGCTCGATCAGTTCGAGGTATTCGTTCAGAATCTTGCGTTCGTCGGCTGCGTCAGCGTCTTTCTTGATTTCCGCCAAACGGGCCTTGACGCTTACCTTCGTGAGTTTGCCCTTCTCAGTCTTGGCTTCGGCCAGCAGGCCTTCGTCACCGCCGTGCTCTTCGTCGAGTTCTTCCATCTGGCGGGAGATAGCGTCACGCTCAGCTTCGAGCTGTTCGATGGCCTTCGTATCGTCGGCGAAGTATCGAGCCACGATAAGCGAAGACGGGATCAAGTCCGTGTTTGGCTTGCCGTCAGCCAGCGCAGTCCAGCCGTCATGAACCAGCATGTATACATCGTCCTGCATGGTGTCCGCCCAGTAGCTCATCAGATGCTGGTACACGTCGTAGGCATCGAGAAGCGGTACGGTCTTGAACGTGTCGAGCAGGCTTTCCGAGATTGTCTCGACCAATGCCTTCGGATGGCCTCCGATGGAGATGCCCGTGAGACGTGGAAAGCTCTCTGTCTTCCATTGTGCGAAGCACGAGTTGACCGTTTCCTTGAATGCAGAGAACTCGGAATGTCCAAAGATAGTTGCCTTGACATCGCCTGACGCAACCTTCAACTGACTGTATCCCGACCGTCCAGCGGGTTCGAATAGGACATTCCGAACGCCGGGCAGTACCGCCCAATAGCGACCGAGGTCGTCAATGTCGTGATCCGGAATGCCGCCGAGCAAGTGGGCGGCGATGTCCTGCAAGTCTTCCGGCTCGGTACTGTCGATGTAGCGAGGAATGTTCAGGTTGAAGTCGTTGTCGCCAATTTCCGAAACGGGCACAAGCCGAGAGAACTTTGGAATCTCAGCCTGCTTGTTGAAGGCGTCGACGATCTTGTGAATGTCTTGGGCACGTAGGCGGTTCTTGTTGCCATCCTTCACGAACCCCTTGCTGGAGTCGATCATGAAAACACCCTTGCGGGCGGCAGCGTGTTCCTTGTCGAGGACGATGATGCAGGCAGGAATGCCCGTACCATAGAACAGGTTCGCCGGAAGCCCGATGATGCCCTTGATGTAGCCCTGCTGCACGATACGCTTCCGGATGACGCCTTCCGCACCGCCACGGAACAAAACTCCGTGTGGAAGAATGATCGCCCCCTTCCCGGTGCTCTTCAACGATGTCAGGATGTGCAGCAGGAATGCGTAGTCGCCGTTCTTCTCAGGCGGAATGCCGAACTCAAACCGGCCAAATTCATCGTTCGCCGGGTCGAAGCCGTTACTCCACGCTTTCGTCGAAAAGGGCGGATTGGCGACCACAAAATCAAACGTCTTGAGCAGCCCGTTCGGATGCTTGAAGTGCGGGCTGGACAGCGAGTTGTCCTTCCAGACTTCGGCGGTTGGGCAATCGTGCAGGATCATGTTCATCTTCGCCAAAGCTGACGTGGCGTTGTCCATTTCCTGCCCGTAGATCGTCAGGTCTATGTGCGCCGTGCCTTTCGCTTCGTCGTGTGCCTTGATGAGCAGCGATCCCGATCCGCACGTCGGGTCATAGATTGTTTGATCGGCGCTTTTGGCGCTACCAATGCCGATCACCTTTGCCATGATCCGGGAGACTTCCGCTGGCGTATAGAACTGGCCTTTGGCCTTGCCCGATTCGGTAGCAAAGTGCCGCATCAGGTACTCATATGCGTCACCGAGTATGTCGTCGCCTTCGGCACGATTCGACCGAAAGTCGAGGTCGGCGTTGTCGAAGATGGACACGAGGTTGGAGAGGCGATCGACCATCTCCTTGCCTTTGCCGAGCTTTTCCGGGTCATTGAAGTCTGCGACATCGATGACACCCTTGAGATCGTTTGCCTCGGCAAGCTTGCTGATGATTTTGTTGAGCTTGTCGCCAATTTCCTTGTCGCCCTTCAGGGCGATCATGTCGGAAAAACTGCCACCAGTCGGGACGTCGAGCAGAGCGTCGGGCTGACCGGAGTACTTGTCGGAGACGTACTTGACAAACAGCAGAACCAGCACATAGTCCTTGTACTGGGAGGCGTCCATGCCGCCCCGAAGTTCGTCGCAGCCCTTCCAGAGGGAACTGTATAGCTCGGATTTCTTGATTGCCATAGATTCGTATTGACAGATGCGGCGAAAAATGTTGAGGCTGCAGCCAGTCAGGAACTGCATACCGGATTCGTTCGGGCAATTTTACAGGTGTCGTTGGCGATAGAGCGGCGATTCGTCAGACAGCACGGCGGGTGTGCTTCGGGCGGCAGAGATCTGGGCAGGGCGTGACAGGCGTGACGTCTGCATGACAAGTCGTTTCGGCTGGAAACCAGCTCCAGACAAGGGGTGTGGCAATGTGACGGATGTGACAGAGAAAAAAATACCAACGTAGGGCCGGCTCGGGATACGGCTGCCGTCGTGCCTCCGTTCAATTCTGAACCCGATTCAATGCTGGTTTCTGGGCACGTCACATCCGTCACAGCGTCACAATGCTCGCTGCAAAAGGGGCGCTTGTGTCACGGAGCGGAATGGGCGGTGTCACGGACGTCACAGGAAGGGGCGAGTGGAGCAGCAAGCTACGAGCTCAAGTGACCGCCGTCGCCCACGAATTTTAAAAACTGGTGGGCGATCGGATATAGGAAAGCCACACCGTTGCTTCGTTTCCGGCGTCGAGCATTTCCTAATATATAGTAGAGAGTGATTCTGGCGACCCGCCGACGCCTTGGCCGGGGGGCAATGGAAGCTAAAAAAAGCCCCCGCCGCCGAAGCAGGAGCAAACGAGCGCCTCAGCGCCCGAGAATGCAGCAAAGCAGCTTATGTCCAAGCCACAGCCAGACCAAGCCGACGCCGATCAGCAGAAACGGCGCAACGGTGAGGAACAGGATCGCATTCAGGAAGACCATTGCGCACCTCCCGCCACCTTCGCAGCCTTCCGTTCGAGATTGTCCTTCAGGCTGGCGGGAACGGAACCGTTGTCGGACTCTGCGCTGGCGTCGCCGTGATTGCCGACCTCAGGATAGAACTCCTCGACTACCGCAGGAACGTCCTCCCCTGATTCTTCGAAAGCGCCGTTTCCGAACCCAGCCCGAGCAGCGTCATCGAGCGCAGCCTGGTCGAAACCTGAAGCTTTGCGCTGACCGTCCAGTTCCCGAGCACGAGCGATCGCTTCTTCAAGCGTGAAGCCTGACTGCACAACGATGTCGACGTAGTAGATGGCCGAACGATAGCTTTGCGTCGTCGATTTCCCTCGCAGCTTCAATTCGAGCGGAATCGTCGCCAGCAGCCCACCCGAAACAGCATTGAAGTACTGGAGCCTCGCCGTCAAGCTTCGAATCGAGTTGAACGAAGTAGTTCTGAAGATGAAGGAACCCAGCTCGTCCTCATCGCCGATCACGACGTTCAACCGACCATATGGCTTGCAGCCGCCTTTGCTGTATTGGCAAGCATCGGGGGAGGGACACGGCAACATTTCGACGCCTTCGTTCGTGACTCGCTTGCAAGTCTCGCCGTTGCCAACGCAAATCGGACGCCCAGTCTCACGGTCAAACAAGCTGTATTCGGCACGCAGACTCAATTCTGGGTCATTGAAAAGTACACGAACGGGGATTGAGCGAAGTTTCCCGCCACCTCCAGCTTTGCGCAAGGCTTCGTCGAACGGGTGCAAAACCCACCCGTCACGATTCTGAATCTGCGTTGTGATCGTGAACTGGTCGTCTTTCTCTGGCAATCGCTTGCCGTTTTTCTCGACCACACGTCCAATCGAGATCCGCCCAACGACGGGCGGCGTTATTGCAAGACCTTTCAACATGGTTGCCTCCCTGGGCTAGACTGAGACGAGGAAACGGCGGGAACCGGGCTTGGTGATGGTGTACTGCGATGCAATTTCCGGGTGATGGGCCAAAAGTTCCTTCAGGTCGATGCCCGAACTGTCCTTGCTGCGTTTCCACGAAACCTCGCCCGTCTCGAAGATGGCCCGTGATGCCTCGCCCATTGACTGCTGGATGCGTTGCTTGAGCTGACATTCGACTTCTTCCCGAGTCTCGATTTCGGCACGGACGATCACGAGATTGGCAAACGTCGCTGATAGATTTCGGTCGTCGGAGAAGTCGACCGTGCTTCCGGCGTCTCTCGGAAACAGGCAACGCAGAGCACGATCAGCCGAGTCGGAGCCATCGGCAGGCGGTGGAGTGTCGCTTTCCACGAACTGCCAAAAGCGAGCTTCGAGTTCGATCAGCTTTTCGATGAGTTCGTCGTCTCGGTCGATGCGATGCACGTCGAGCTGCTGGCCGCACACGAGTACGGCGACGTGAGCAGCCGGCTTTCCGGTCACGGCGAGTTGGTGCTGGACTTGCAACTGGACGTATTCCGGAACACCGTCCCGCCAGAGCTTCGCCCCGTTAATGCCAGCGGTCTTGCATTCGAGAATCTGAACGTCGGCGCCGGTCACTTCCCGGTCAAGGTTGGCCAACATGAAGTTGACGCTCGGATGCCGAAGAACTGCGTTCACCTTCCGAACACGATTACCGGTTTGTTGGCTATAAGCTGCAGCGACGATGGGTTCGAGTAGCGCCCCCCAAAAGACTGGATGGGTGGTGTCCTTCGGATCGGGCTTTTCGAGGTCGACATCACGGCCAGTCTTTTCGAGCCACAACTCCAGTTGCGACTTGTAGGGGTTGAGGCCAACGGCAGCAGCAGCATCCGAACCGCCGATCCCGGATTTCCTCACCGTCAACCAGTCTTCACGGTCGAGGCCTTTGGTGTCGACGAGTCGAAGCGCTGGCTTGTTCTTCGTGGGCTTGTCAGCCCGTATCGCAATGCTCATGTTTCGCTCCTTCAATGAAAGAAGCCCGGCGAATCGAAGTTCAAACCGGGCTGCGGAACTGCTGGGGGAGTTGAGGAATCAGGCGACGAGATGCAACGCTTCATCCCAGGCCTTCTGCTTGATCGTTGCTCCCGCACCGAACCAGGCGGCGTCGAGTCTGTGGTCTTCGCTTCGGGCTCGGCGTTGATGGTCAACGAATTCCGTTACAGCATTGACAAGCCCCCAAGCGGTTCCCGAAGCCGAGGCGAGGTCGGAGCCTTTCCCACGACCAGAGAACAACTCCGCTGCAACCTTGACGGCTCGTTCGTTCGTCGCAGTTACGGGGCCGTCCTTGGCAGAGCCACCGGGATAGGCGAGAACTCGGCGGAAATACTCGTGGGCAGTCTCCTGCTTGACCTTCCGCTCGGCCAAGGCCTTCATGCGATAGATGAACTCGTCCCAGTGTGAAACTGCAATGCCCAACTGGCGTTTGACGGCTTGGCCGTCGAATTGGCTTCGATGCGGGACCTTGACTGCTCCTGCATTGTCGCCGAGCGCTATGGCCAACGTGTTATTGCAGACGACACGCACACTCGTGAACTGCGCCGTCGTTGCCAGCGTCCCGTCGCACGCCGTCGCAAGCAGGAGATAGCCGTTGATTTCATCCCGGCCTTTGAGCGATACCGACTGCCCCGTGCGAGCCAAGGCCCAGAGCTTCTTGCCGCCTTTCAAGACGCCAGCGGTTTCCAGCTCGAATCCGCCGACTTCGGTGAGATCCTTATAGAAGGACAAAACCTCGTTTGGCTGCACAACGTGATACCGATTCGAAACAACCGAGAGCGGCTCTTTCGTATCGCTCCGATACAAGACCTTCTGCTCGGGAAAGGCATGGATTGAGCCCAGCCCGCCGCTGCCAGCGACAAAACGGACCTCGGCCTCTTCTATGCTCCAGTCCATGCCGGCCAGCTTGGCCCAGACTTCAAGCGGTTGTTTCGGAGCGAGGTGGTTGCCGAGTCGATGCCACGGTACTTCACCGACATAGGCCATCGTTTGAACGAGATGCATGAGAACTCCTGTAAATGGACGAGCACATCCAGCCCGGACGAAGCCGGGCCGATCATGCGGTAAACGGTGGAAAGAGTCCCGCCAGAACAGCGAGACGAACGATCAGACGGGGTCAGCAGCAAGCGAAGTCCGGATCGTAGTCGGAACCATCACCCGGGCGGCGAAGGTTGCCCATCAGGCGTTCCTTCAGATAGGCGGCGACTGCGCTTACAGCTTCGATCAAGACAACGAGGAGGAAACTTACAACGGCGTTTTTCATGGAAACTCCTTGGTTTGTGGAGGCTGGTTGCCTCCTGTATGGCTCTTATACCAAGGGCGAGGGGTGAAATCTAAATTGAACGAGTCGTCGGCATTGACGGCGCATGGCGCTGTTGCATATGCTTATCAAGCGAGAAATTGGTTGCCTGTCTCGTCCCTTGATCTGCTGCGGGGGCTAGTGTCATAAACAATATTACAAGCATCGAGAGGATTCTATGGAAACGGTTGCAGTTATTAATTACAAAGGCGGCGTTGGAAAAACGACGGTCACCGCAAATTTGGCCGCCGAACTTGCTTGGCGAGGAAAGAATGTGTTGGTTCTTGACACCGATGCACAGGCCAGTCTGACATTCTCATTTGTTACCCCAGATTATTGGGACGCTGAGCTCGAAAAGACGCACACGATTAAGTCATGGTTCGATGCCATCAGCGAAGGAAAAGCGCCCCCTTCTTTGAGCGACTTCGTTTACACGCCGCCCCAGGTTAATGGCAGGGTCGGCCGAAATGGCGGGAGCTTGGACATTATCTGCTCCCATCTTGGGTTGCTTAATGTTGATTTGGAGTTGGCCACTCTGCTCGGTGGCGCAAATCTTGCGCAATCGAAGAGGAATTACCTAAAAGTTCACGGGCAACTGAGGCGTGCCATGAATCAGCTTGCCGACGAATCAAATTATGATATCGTTCTCCTTGATTGTCCGCCCAATTTTAATATAGTGACTAAGAATGCAATTGTCGCATCCGAGAAAATATTGATTCCCGCAAAGCCGGATTATCTGTCAACTCTTGGAATTGATTACCTTCATCGAAGCGTGAATGGGCTTGTTAAGGAGTTCAATGAATACTCCCGGCTTGAAAATGATGAGGAGTCGATCTCACCTGAAATTATGGGTGTTGTATTTACAATGATTCAGTATATGAATGAACAACCCATCGCTGCGCAGCGCCAATTCATGGCGACTGTAAAGCGGGAGGGAATTCCTGTATTCGAGAATTTTTTTAGGGAGAATAAATCTATTTTTGCTGATGCGCCACAGCAACTGATTCCGGTTGTGCTTAATCAATACAATTCTCAGACTCATAGTCAGGTTGTAAGTGAGATTGAGAATTTTGTTGACGAATTCGAGTCGACCCTGGAGGTTGCTGAAGATGAGTAAGGGAAAGTTTGTCGATATTTCCGCTCTAGATAAAATATTTCGGGCTATAAGGGCTCTGAGCGAAAGTGATCTTCAAAAGCTTGGGGATTCAAATTTCGATGTTCAAATAAAATTTTCCCGCAGGCGCATCGACGATGCTCCGCAGGTCTCGACATTTCCGCTGGAAATGGTTGCGGCGAAGCTTACTGCGTTTGACGATCGAAGAGAGGCTCAAATTTATTTGCGCTCTGTTGCGGAAACAAAAAAGGATCTTGAGCGGGTTGCGCGTCATTTTGAGATGGTCATTTCCAAACAGGATACCGTCGACGTTCTTGCAGATCGGATTATCGAAACTACGGTAGGCGCCCGTCTTAGATCTCGTGCTATCCAAGGTACTGCAGCTTCAGAGAGCATCGCCGATCAATCACCGGAAAAAAAGACTGAATCGAGTTAAGTAGGTTTAATCAAATGCCCATGGCGGGTACCTTGTCTCGACCAAAGGCCCGCCGTGATAAAGCGGTACTGCGCTGATATGGCCGCCTAAGTGACCGTAGGAACGGCGGCAACTCTTACTCCTTCCACACCTCGCCGTCGAGGCTGAACTGTTCTATCACCCCTTCAACAAGCTGACGCCGGTAGGCGGACAGGCTCCGGAGGCGTCGCAGCAATTCCAACTCTTCGACCGTTGGCTGGATCACTTCGGCAGTCGGCTTTGCGCTTTTCGCAGGCCGGCTACGCTTCATGTCCGTGACGCCGAAACGCAGCCACTGCTCGGATACGTCGAGCCAGTCCGCCAGCGTTTTAATCTTGTCGACGGTCGGGCGAGCGGAACCCGTCAGCCATTTCTGTGCTGCCTGAGGCGTGATCGGCTCGCCATGCTGGCGCAGATTGAACTGGGTAGCAAGTTCCGACGCCGTCTCGATACGTTTCGAGCTGCGCTTGAGGGCTTGCTTCAGTCGGGCGGCGAACGCCTTTTTCTCGTCCAGTGTCGGCATCCCGCAAGCATCGGATAATCGTCGCCTGTCGTGATAACCAAATGGTTGTACGTGAAAACTGAATAGTTTAGGCTTGTGCCTCGGGGTTCAACTATGCACAAGGAGCCAGTGGTGTCAAACAAGAACGGAATAATGAACAGTGGGGCGGCAGGTACTGCCGTCGGGGCCACTCTGAGGCAGCGTCGTACGAGGCAAAGCGCATGCACGAATGGACGGGTAAAATTGGCGGTGGTATCGCTGTTGCTTTCAATCTTTGCTTCGCCGACCATTGCACTTGCGGACAGAATACAGGGATTCGACCGCTTCAAATTTGGCATGACCCTTGAGGAAGTTAGGACCGTCGGACCCGGCTGTTGGGCAATGCAGCCGAATGGCCCAAACTCTGTTTCGGCACTTTGTAAAGGGATAAGCACTCCAGCGGGCGGACCAGAGTTTTTCTTTGATTCAACGTCGAAGCTTCTGAGTGGGATTCGGATCGATGTGGTTGGGCCAGCGACGGAGGGGGATGCCAGAGACCTAATTCGATCCCTGAGTCGGAAATACAAATCAACTTACCAAATCAGTGACGGTGACATTCCGTCTTTTTTCTCAAATCGTCAGGGTGATATCGCTGTACTTGGCGCTTGGGAGGATTATGGTGTGATTTCGTTTGCGTATCGATACGGAACGAGTCGACAGTACGTCGGAATTTATATGATGTACTATTCAGATGCAGCTGCTGACCGTATGCGCCAAAGGCTGGCTCCAATTATCGGTGCTCGAAGCGGAAGTGGGATTGATACATCCAAGTATTAAATTGAATCGGTGGGCACCGTAGCGTGCCCCTTGCCTCATCGTGACGGCTGTGACATAGCGGAAAGATGACCGTGACGGTGAAAACCTATACGACACGGCGGTTGTGACGATGTGACGGATGTGACGTGATGGGTTCGCAGGATCAGAGAACCGGCTCCGATACCGATAGGCGAGCCAGCAGTCTTGGCAGCACCGACAGACGGTTGAGCTATATATATTTGTTCGTCACAAACGTCACATTGTCACAACCCAGTAATGGCGGGATTTTTCGGCTTGCCTCAGCCGTCACGCAATCGTCACGCTGTCATAAATCGTCACCCCAGAGCCACACCCCCTCATCGCCCGCCTTGGCGATAGGCTCAGCAGTCGATAATTGAACAAAATTCAATCTTGCTGGGAATCTCGAACTAAAATATTTTTAGATAAGAACATATCAAGAAATTATCTTGATGTTGACAACAAAATCGAGGAAAAAATGTTCAATTCTGAAAACTATGTTCGTACTGCCGTTGACCGAATTGGTGGTCCAACTCGGGCAAGCAATCTCGTTGGTGCGAGCAATGCCACGATTCATGCCTGGATCAAGAATGGCCGCATTACAAATATCGACAAGGCTCGGATCATTGCAAAAGCGGCAGGAATGGAAGTCCAGATGCTGCGGGGGACGAGATGACCTTATCCCGAGTGCCACGACTCAAGGCACAGAATCGTATCCGGAAGGCGGTGGCCGAATACACCGAGGGCGAGGTGACGCTCGCAGGGCAGGAATATGACAGTGGAAACATGCATACGCTGAGCCAGCGGGAAATCAACGACGGAGTAATCGCTTTCCTTCTCCAATGCAATATTGCTGCTGGCTCAGCGGGGGACATTGATCTTTATGGGCTCATTGCGACGTATCTGAGGAATCCAGCGATCCGGCGCAAACTGAATCAGGTGGTCGGTGACAGGGGCGCTGTAGGATCTTTGGGTAATCAAGTCGGTTCAATGCGTCCAACATAGCCGGAAGGGTTGCCGCTGCCGTGTAAATTCGACGGCCACTTGAACCTTGAGCTGCGTGGCCTGTAATCGAATCAGCGGTGTTTTCGCTCACGTCCTTAGCTGCCAGTGAAGAACGCATCCAGTGGCGAAACTTGTGCGTGCCGGCCAGTCGTCCAAGGGGGAGACGGAGCTCTTTGCGCAATTTTGCGAACCACCGGGTATAGGTTTCCGCTGGGGTATGCACCCGCCCGTGTAGGCTTGGCATTGCGTGGCCAGTTTTGCCCATCGTCTCGGTTAGCCAGTCGGAGAACCACGGATCGCACCTCAGGTGATCGGCCAACGGAACGTATCGTTCGCTCTCGGCTGTCTTGACAGTGCCAGCTTCGGCGGTGATGTGTATCGCCAAAACGCCATTGATTGCGACGAAATCTTCGCATCGGAGTTGGGCGATCTCTCCGACACGAGCTCCGGTATGTAGCAGGAGCAGCAGGATCGCCCGAGCATCATTGGGCTCTACGGCAACCCACTGGTACGATTCGTCCATCTGTTCAGAAAACAACGAACAACCAAACAAGATAGCCAGTTCTCTGTCGTTCCACGGCGTGCGTTGCTTGGCTCCGAGGCTTGTGTCGAAAGTAAGGTCCATCGGATTTCGGTCCAGCAAGTCTTCTCGCACGGCAACATTCACCAAGGCAGTGATTGCTGCGGCGACATTGCCTGCAGTTTTGCGTCCAATGCCGCTATCTTCGTCTAGCAGGGATGCAACGAATTTGGAGCCAGTCGCTTTCGAGATCTGATCAAGCGGAACCATTCCTACTGCTGCTTCGAAGCGCCTGAGGGCCCGCTCAGTGACGCCTTTTGCATCATTTCCCGGTGCGTTCCAGCGGACCCAATGCGGGACGACGTCTCGAAGGGTCATCGTGACCTTTGCCGGAGCTTGGGCACGGCGGGGGGCAACTGGAGTCTTGGTCTGAATCGTTGCGTTGAGAGGTTCTATGGCTTCATTCGAGCCATCCTGCGGCCTTTCCTGCCATACGGCAACGACCGAACGGGCAATCTGGTTCATGCATGCCAAGCCTTCCTGAGAATTCCAGTCGGCCCGGATGCCCCAAGATTCTGCAATTCGTTCGGCATAGTCTCGGGCGATGTCCAAATTTCCACCCTTTAGCAAGGCCCAGTTGACAACTCGATTTCCAGCATCGGCTTGGGCGGCGAGCGACTGCGCCTCTTCGGCAAACCGCTTGGCGAGAGCGGGGAGTATCGGCACGAACGGAAGAGGGGCGGACGCCGCTCTCAACGCTGCAAACTGGTCCCGATACTCTGCGATGATTTTGTAAGATTTCGTAACTGCTTCGTCCCTGTTTCTCGTCTTGAGCGAGGCTCGATAAGCATCGGTCGGCAGCTTACCGTTAGGTAACCGAGGCCATAGGTGGCGGATGTCGTCCGGAAGGCCGACACGGATGTAAAAAATGGAACCACGCAGGCTGACTCCAGTAGGCAGGCGGGCGCTCATTGGCTATTCTCCATGAACTGGGGCAGTAGCGATTGACACACCAAATTGACACACTCCGGGGAGCAGCCTCGCCTTAATCGGCGCCAGCAACCTGGTCAGGTCGGGAACGAAGCAGCCACAATCGTTTTCCGCCAGTGCCGAGGGTCGGGCTCGTCACCTTTCCTCTCGCCCCGTTCGCCGGGCGTTTTTTATTTCTGCGTCATTCTCCGTTTTACCTGCGTGTTGCCCGTTTCCCGCACCGCTTCGCGTGTCGGCGCAACGCAGCGTTACTGATACAATTTCCCGATGACCTATCAAGTTCTCGCACGCAAGTGGCGTCCGAAGGATTTCGCTTCGCTCGTCGGCCAGGAGCACGTCGTCAGGGCGCTCACGCACGCGCTCGACGGCGGGCGTCTCCATCACGCCTATCTGTTTACCGGAACCCGCGGCGTCGGCAAGACGACGCTGTCGCGGATCTTCGCGAAGGCGCTCAACTGCGAAACCGGCGTCACGTCGCAGCCGTGCGGTGTGTGCCGCGCGTGCCGCGAGATCGACGAAGGCCGCTTCGTCGATTACGTCGAAATGGACGCGGCGAGCAACCGCGGTGTCGACGAAATGGCCGCGCTGCTCGAGCGCGCGGTGTACGCGCCCGTCGATGCGCGCTTCAAGGTCTACATGATCGACGAAGTGCACATGCTGACGAACCACGCGTTCAACGCGATGCTGAAGACGCTCGAGGAGCCGCCGCCGCACGTCAAGTTCATCCTCGCGACGACCGATCCGCAGAAAATTCCCGTCACCGTGCTGTCGCGCTGCCTGCAGTTCAACCTGAAGCAGATGCCGGCCGGGCACATCGTGTCGCATCTCGAACGGATCCTCGGCGAAGAGCGCATCTCGTTCGAGCAGCAGGCGCTGCGCCTGCTCGCGCGTGCCGCGCAGGGCAGCATGCGCGATGCGCTGTCGCTGACCGATCAGGCGATCGCCTATTCGGCGAACGAAGTGACCGAATCGGCCGTGTCGGGCATGCTCGGCGCACTCGACCAGACCTACATGGTGCGCCTGCTCGATGCGCTCGCGGCCGGCAACGGCCCGGAGATTCTCGCGATCGCCGACGAGATGTCGCTGCGCAGCCTGTCCTTTTCCACCGCGCTGCAGGATCTTGCGAGCCTGCTGCATCGGATCGCATGGGCGCAGTTCGCGCCGGGCTCGGTCCTCGACGAATGGCCGGAAGCGGCCGAACTGCGCCGCTTCGCGGAGACGCTGAGCCCCGAGCAGGTTCAACTGTTCTATCAGATCGCGACGGTCGGGCGCGCGGAGCTCGGCCTCGCGCCGGACGAATACGCCGGCTTCACGATGACGTTGCTGCGAATGCTCGCGTTCGAGCCGGCCGTCGGCGCCGGCAGTGCGCCGGGCGGTCAGCCGGCCGTGCCGCGTGCCGTATCCGCGCCCGCGGTATCCGCGCCCGTGTCGCGTGTGGCTGCTGCCGCGTCGGCGGCGCCCAAGCTGTCTTCGGTACCGGCAGCCGCCGCGGATGCGGCACGCCCGCAAGCGGCCGCTCCGGTCGCGCCTGCTGCGCGTCCGTCGCCGGCCCGGTCCGACGATGCCGTGACTTCGCCTGCCGTGAAGCCTGTTTCGACGCCGGCAGCGGCCGCGGCGCCGGTCTCGCCGCAGCCGGAAGCGAACGCGGCACCGCAAGCGGCGCCGACGAGCGATGCGTTGCCCGCTGTCCGCAACGAACCCGAATTGCCTGCTGCCGCCAAGCGCAACGACGAACCGGGGCCGGCCGCCGAACAGGCGCCGCGTGCTGTGCCGGCCGAGTCCACCGCGCGCCCGTCGGCCCGCGGGGGTGCGGCTGCCGCACTCGACGTGCTGCGCAATGCCGGCATGCGCGTGTCGTCCGAACGCTCGCGGACGGGCGGCGCGTCGAAACCGGCACCGGCCCAGCCGGCCCCGGAGAAACCGGCGGCATCGCGACCGGCCGTGCAGGTGCCGACGCCGCGCGCGGCGGCACGCGCGCCGCAGCCGGCCGACACGCGTCAGGCCCCGCCGCCGTGGGAAGACATTCCGCCGGACGAATACGTGCCGCTCAGCGCCGATGAGATGTTCGGCGGTGCGGCGGACGACGGCTTCGTGCCGGTGTTCGACAGCGGCCCCGATGACGTGCGCATTGCGCCGAAGCAGGCGGAGGCCCGTCCGTCCGCGCCGGTCGACACGCGCCCGCTGCCACCCGCGATCGCGCTCGATCCGGTCGGCTTCGACGGTGAATGGCCGGCGCTGGCCGCACGGCTGCCGCTGAAGGGCGTCGCATATCAGCTCGCGTTCAACAGCGAGCTGACGGCCGTCGACGCGACGACGTTGAAACTGTCCGTGCCGGTGCCGCAGTATGCGGACGCCGCCCAGGTGGCGAAGCTGAAGGCCGCCCTGGCCGACGCGCTCGGCAAGCCTGTCGAGGTCGCGGTCGAGGTCGGGCCCGCACGGCGCACCGCGGCGGCGCTGGATGCGGCTGCGCGTGCGGCACGCCAGCGCGAGGCCGAGCAGGACATCCATGGCGATCCGTTCGTCCAGCAGCTCGTGCGTGACTTCGGCGCGCGTATCGTCGAAGGCTCGGTGCGGCCGCTCGCCGATTCGGCGCCGGACGGCACGCCCCCGACGCTGCATTGAACGAATCGCACCGCGACAGGCACAATCACGCCCGCACACATTGACCGGCACGCGCCGCGTGCCGGTTTTCACACGATCAAGAAGGAGTATTCCCATGTTGAAAGGCAACCTCGCCGGACTGATGAAGCAAGCGCAGCAAATGCAGGAAAACATGAAGAAGATGCAGGAGCAGCTTGCGCAGATCGAAGTCGAAGGGCAGTCGGGTGCCGGCCTCGTCAAGGTGACGATGACCTGCCGCAACGAAGTGCGTCGCGTGGCGATCGACCCGAGCCTGCTCGCGGACGACAAGGACATGCTCGAGGATCTGGTCGCGGCCGCGTTCAACGATGCCGTGCGCAAGGCCGAGGCGACGTCGCAGGAAAAGATGAGCGGCATGACGTCGGGCCTGCCGCTGCCCCCGGGCTTCAAGCTGCCGTTCTGAGCGCAGCGTCCGTTCAGCTTTCAGCCGCCGTATGAAACAGCCGTCCGCCCTGTCCGCGCTCGTCGAAGCGTTGCGCGTATTGCCCGGCGTCGGGCCGAAATCCGCGCAGCGCATGGCGTACCACCTGATGCAGCACGATCGGGAGGGCGCGGAGCGGCTCGGCCGGTCGCTGCTGTTCGCGACCGAGCACCTGCAGCACTGCGAGAAGTGCAATACGTTCACGGAAGCGCAGATCTGCGAGGTGTGCAGCGACGAGGAGCGTGATCCGACGCTGCTGTGTGTCGTCGAGACGCCGGCCGATCAGATCATGCTCGAGCAGACGATGACGTATCGCGGGCTGTATTTCGTGCTGATGGGGCGGCTGAGCCCGCTCGACGGGATCGGCCCGAAGGAAATCCATTTCGACCGCCTCGTGCGGCGCGCGTCCGACGGGATCGTCAAGGAAGTCGTGCTCGCGACCAACTTCACGAACGAGGGCGAAGCCACCGCGCACTACCTCGGCCAGACGCTGAAGGCGCGCGGGCTCGCGGTCACGCGCCTCGCGCGCGGCGTGCCGGTGGGCGGCGAGCTCGAATACGTCGACGCGGGCACGATCGCCCGCGCGATGCTCGACCGCCGCACGATGTAAGCCGGGCGCCGCTGGCCGGCGGCGCCGTTCCTCATGTCAGGGAGACACATGAGCACCAGCCAGGGCCCCCTCGCGGGCGTCAAAGTGCTCGAATTCGGGACGCTGATCGCGGGGCCGTTCGCGTCGCGCCTCTTTGCTGAATTCGGCGCGGAAGTGATCAAGATCGAGGATCCGAACGGCGGCGACCCGCTGCGCAAGTGGCGCAAGCTGCATCCGGAGCAGGGCGGCACGTCGTTGTGGTGGTCGGTCCAGGCACGCAACAAGAAATCGGTCACCCTCAACCTGAAATCCGATGCCGGCAAGACGATCGCGCGGCAGCTCGCGCGCGAGGCCGACATCGTGATCGAAAACTTCCGCCCGGGCCTGCTCGAAAAGCTCGGGCTCGGCTACGACGTGCTGTCGACCGACAACCCCGGTCTCGTGATGGTGCGCCTGTCCGGCTACGGGCAGACGGGCCCGTACCGCGACCGGCCCGGTTTTGGCGCGATCGCCGAATCGATGGGCGGGTTGCGCCACATCACCGGCTATCCGGACCTGCCGCCGCCGCGCATCGGCATCTCGATCGGCGATTCGATCGCCGCGCTGCACGGCGTGATCGGCGCGCTGATGGCACTTCATCACCGCAAGGTGAACGGCGGCGCAGGGCAGGTGGTCGACGTTGCGCTGTATGAAGCGGTGTTCAACATGATGGAAAGCGTGGTGCCCGAGTACGGCGTTTACGGGATGGTGCGCGAGCGCACCGGTGCGTCGCTGCCGGGCATCGTGCCGTCGAACACCTACGCGTGCCGCGACGGCAGCATCGTGATCGGCGGCAACAGCGACCCGATCTTCAAGCGACTGATGAAGGCGATCGAACGCGACGATCTCGCCGACGATCCGGCGCTTGCACGGAACGACGGACGCGTGCCGCGCACGCAGGAGATCGACGATGCGATCGCCGCGTGGCTCGCGCCGCGCACGATCGACGAGGCGCTCGTCGTGCTCAACGCGGCCGACGTGCCGGCCGGGCGTATCTACAGCGCCGCCGACATGTTCACCGATCCGCAGTTCGTCGCGCGGCAGATGATCCAGCGTTTCAAGCTGGCCGACGGCACCGACATTCCGCTGCCGAACATCACGCCGAAGCTGTCCGACACGCCGGGCGAAACGCGCTGGCTCGGGCCCGAACTCGGCGAGCATACGGACGAGGTGCTGCGCGGGCTCGGCTACGACGCACAGGCGATCGCCGCGCTGCGCGAGGCCGGCGCGATCTGAGTGCCCCAAGGCCGGGCGATTCGCGTCGGGCCTCCGCGAGGGCAGCCTCTCCCGACGGGCACCCTTCGGGGCGGAAAACGCTAGGCGGCATAACGTTGTCTCGCGCCTGCGGAACGCCGCCGCGCAATGCGCCGCCGCACCGCGCACGCACCGTGGACGCGGGCCCGTCCGCAGCCGCCTGACTGTCGCTCTCGCGCCATCTTTCCTCGGTTACAATCGCCGGATGCGAATCCTACTCAGCAACGACGACGGCTATCTCGCCCCCGGTCTCGCCGCGCTCAGCGACGCGCTGCAGCCGCTTGCCGACCTCACGGTGATCGCGCCCGAGCAGAACTGCAGCGGCGCATCGAATTCCCTCACGCTGTCGCGACCGCTGTCGGTGCAGCGCGCGACGAATACGGGTTTCTTCTACGTGAACGGCACGCCGACCGATTCGGTGCACGTCGCGTTGACGGGGATGGCCGACGCGAGGCCCGACCTCGTCGTGTCCGGGATCAACAACGGCCAGAACATGGGCGAAGACACGCTCTATTCAGGGACAGTTGCGGCCGCCACCGAAGGCATCATGTTCGGCGTGCCGGCCATCGCGTTTTCGCTGGCCGAGAAGGGCTGGGCGCATCTGACGGACGCGGCGCGCGTCGCCGCGGAAATCGTCGAACACTATCTCGCGCATCCGCTGCCCGGTCAGCCGCTGCTGAACGTCAATATTCCGAATCTGCCGTACGACGAACTGAAAGGCTGGCAGGTCACGCGCCTCGGCAAGCGTCACCCGTCGCAGCCGGTGATTCGCCAGACCGACCCGCGCGGCGAGCCGGTCTACTGGATCGGTGCCGCAGGTGCGGCGCTGGACGCGAGCGAAGGCACCGATTTCCACGCCGTCGCAAACGGTTTCGTATCGATCACGCCGCTGCAGCTCGATCTCACGCATACGCAAATGCTGCCTGCGACGCGCGAATGGGTGCGCGCAGGAGGGCGGGCTTCATGAGCGGCGAGCGCGCGAAGCGGTTTCCGCTCGCGCTCGAAGATCTCAAGCGAGCGCCACGCAAATCGGAAGGCCGGGCCGGCGAACGCCATGCGGCGGGCGCGGTGCCGAAGGCCGTCGACAAGTCCGCCGCCGTGCTGAAGCCGGTGGCGGGGAAGACGGGCGTCGCCCGCCCGGTGCACGGCACGACCGCCGCGAAGCCGGCGACCGCGCCGAAACCGACCGTGCCGAAGCCCGCGATGCCCAAGCCGGCTGCGCCGAGCGTCGCGCCGGCCGGTGCGTTCGCGCTGACGTCGGAACGTGTGCGCGAGCGCATGGTCGAACGCCTGCGCGCGAACGGCGTGACCGATGCGCGCGTGCTGGATGCGATGGCCGCGGTACCGCGCCACATGTTCGTGGATCCGGGGCTCGCGACGCAGGCCTATGAGGATGCCGCGCTACCGATCGGCCACCAGCAAACGATTTCAAAGCCGTCGGTCGTCGCGCGCATGATCGAGCTCGCGATGGCCGGCCGCACGCTCGAGCGCGTCCTCGAGATCGGCACCGGTTGCGGCTACCAGGCCGCGGTGCTGAGTCACGTGGCGCGCGACGTGTATTCGATTGAACGCATCAAGCCGCTCTACGAGCGCGCGAAGCTGAACCTGCGGCCGCTGCGCGTGCCGAACATCCGTCTGCATTACGGCGACGGGCGTGTCGGCCTGCCGGCTGCGGGCCCGTTCGACGCGATCGTGATCGCGGCGGCGGGGCTCGACGTGCCGCAGGCGCTGCTCGAGCAACTCGCGATCGGCGGGCGGCTCGTCGCGCCGGTCGGCGCGCAGAGCGGGCAGCCCCAGGTGCTCACGCTCGTCGAGCGCGTCGCGCACGCGCAATGGCGGGAGTCGCGGCTTGATCGCGTTTTCTTTGTCCCTTTAAAATCCGGAGTGATTTGAAACCGATGAGTATGTTGCGCGCGATGCAAAACAACCGAACCAGGGAACCGCTCACGTTCGCCCAGCGCGCGATCTGTGTGGCTGCGTTCTCCACGCTACTGGCCGCCTGTGCGACGCGGCTCGACAACGCGCCCGTCGTCGACCGCTCCGGAACGCTCGGCACGACCGCCGCCGCGCAGCCGGCGGTGCCGCTCGGCCCGCCGCCGCCCGGCTTCTACCGTGTGAAACCGGGCGATACGCTGTACCGGATCGCACTCGAAAACGGGCAGAATTATCGCGACATCGCCACGTGGAACAACCTGGCGAACCCGAACCAGATCGAAGTCGACCAATTGCTGCGCGTCGCGCCGCCGGGCGGTGCCGCGGTTGCCGGCTCGCCGGCTGCTGCGCCGATCGCCGGCGCTGCCGTCGCGACCGCACCGCTCAGCAGCGGTCCCGCGACGCCGGCCGCGGGCTCGTCGTCCGCGAGCACGCCGCCGGCTGCCGCCGCATCGAGCGATACGGCCGCAGCGCCCAGCGGCCCCGTGACGTTTGCATGGCCCGTGCGCGGCCCGGTGCTGAACGGTTTCGACGACGCGAAGAACAAGGGCGTCAATATCGGCGGCACGTCCGGCGAGGCCGTGAAGGCGGCGGCCGACGGCCGCGTCGTCTACTCGGGCAACGGCCTGCGTGGTTACGGCAACCTCATTATCATCAAGCACGATGCAACTTACCTCACAGCGTATGCACACAATCGCGCTTTGATGGTAAAAGAGGGGGACGCGGTGACGAAGGGGCAAAAGATCGCCGAGATGGGTAACAGCGATGCCGACCGCGTGATGCTGCATTTCGAGGTTCGCCGGCAGGGTAAACCTGTCGATCCGCTGAAGTATTTGCCGCCTCAATAACCGAGACGACCATGCCGAAATCGAAGCGCCACGAGCCGCAAGCCGAGTCTGAGAAGATCAGTCGTGCCACGCAAGCATCGGCGGAGCGAGCTGGCGCTTCGACGGACGACGAAGACGACGTCGCGGAAAACGAACGTGATCTCGAGGCGCGCGACGCCGAAGCGGACGGCGACGACGAGCGCGAGGGCCGTGCGGAAGCCGCGCCCGACGTCGACGATTTCCGCGCATTGCTGCAGGCCGAACTCACGGCCGACACGATCCAGCATTACCTGAATCGCATCAGCGTGAAGCCGCTCCTGACCGTCGAGGAGGAGCAGCGCTATTCGCGTCTTGCGAAGGCTGGCGAATTCGAGGCGCGGCAGGTGATGATCGAGCGCAACCTGCGTCTCGTTGTCAGCATCGCGAAGGGTTACCTGAACCGCGGCGTGCCGTTGCTCGACCTGATCGAGGAAGGCAACCTCGGCCTGATGCACGCGATCGAGAAATTCGACCCGACGCGCGGCTTTCGTTTCTCGACCTACGCGACGTGGTGGATCCGCCAGAGCATCGAACGGGCGATCATGAACCAGGCTCGCACCGTTCGCCTGCCCGTGCACGTGATCCGCGAACTGAACCAGGTGCTGCGTGCGAAACGCCACCTCGAAAAGAATTCGATGTCGACGGGCGAGGCGGCTGAGCGCCGCGAAGCCAGCATCGACGACATCGCCTATCTCACCGGCAAGACCGCCGAGGAAGTCACCGACATCCTCGCGCTCAACGAGCACACCGCGTCGCTCGACGCACCGCTCGATCTCGATCCCGCGAGCAGCCTGCTCGACCTGCTGCCCGACGACCAGAGCCAGTCGCCCGACGCCGAGGTGCAGCACCGCGAACTCGAGACGCTCACGCGCGCGTGGCTGTCGCGGCTGTCCGACAAGCATCGGCACGTGATCGAGCGCCGCTTCGGCCTGAACCACATCGAACCGGCCACGCTCGAGGAGCTGGCCGACGAGATGGGGCTCACGCGCGAGCGCGTGCGGCAGATCCAGCAGGAAGCGCTGGTGCGCCTCAAGCGGTTCTTTGCCTCCAACGGCGTGCGCAAGGACGCCGTTCTGTAACCGATGACTCCGATTCTCGTTTTTGACATCGAGACCATTCCCGATGTCGACGGCATTCGCCGTCTGGAAGACCTGCCCGCGACGCTCGACGATGCCGCGGTGGCCGAACATGCATTCGCCGCGCGTCGCGAGAAGACCGGCAGCGATTTCCTGCCGCATCACCTGCAGCGCATCGCGGCGATTTCCTGCGTGTTCCGCGACAACAACGGTTTTCGCGTGCGCTCGCTGGGCACGCCCCAGGACAACGAGGCGACGCTGGTCCAGTCGTTCTACCGCGTGATCGAGAAATACACGCCGCAGCTCGTGTCGTGGAACGGCGGCGGCTTCGATCTGCCGGTGCTCCATTACCGTGCGCTCGTGCACGGGATCCCCGCGACGCGCTACTGGGATCTGGGCGAGGATGACCGCGACTTCAAGTGGAACAACTACATCTCGCGCTATCACTCGCGACACACCGATCTGATGGACGTGCTCGCGATGTATCAGGCGCGCGCGAACGCGCCGCTCGACGCGCTCGCGAAGCTGTGCGGTTTTCCGGGCAAGCTCGGGATGGACGGCAGCCAAGTGTGGCCCGCGTTCCAGGACGGCCGGATCGAGGAAATCCGCAACTATTGCGAAACCGACGTCGTCAATACTTACCTGCTGTATTGCCGGTTCCAGCTGATGCGCGGCGGCCTGACGCCGAGCGAATATGCTGACGAGATCCTGCTCGTGAAGAACGCGCTGGCACAGGAGCCCGCGTCGCATTGGACCGAATACCTAGCCGGTTTCGACGTGTGATGCGGGCGGCTCGCGCCGCGGCAGCGATCAATCGAGTTCGAGCACGACCGGTTGATGATCCGACGCGCGCAGGTCACCGTTGATCTCGCAGCGCGTGACGCGTGGCAGCAGCGTATCGGTCACGAACACGAAATCACATGCGAGCGGTCCTTCCGACCATTGTGCCGTGTCATAGACGCCGGCAGTCGGTGGCGGCGTGCAGCCCGGGTGGCGGGCAATCCACGCATCGACGAACGGCGGCGCGTCGGCGATCGGCGCCAGCATGCGCCGGTACGCATCGCTGTCGAACGCGCTGTTGAAATCGCCGCAGATGATCGCGTCGCGCGGCTGGCCGGTCGCGCTGAACGGCCCCGTCGCATTTTCTGCCGGCGCGGGCCGGTCCGCGTGGCCGCAGGCCTCGCGATGCCTATCACGCAACGCATCGACCTGCGTGAGTCGCTGGCGTGCCGAATAGAATTCGAGGTGCGTCGTGACGACCCGCAGCGGGCCCGACCGGGTCACCAGCTCGACGTCCAGCGCGACACGCGGCATTGACGGCGCGCCCGCGTCGGCCGGCCACGGCAGCAGGTGGCGCAGCACGCGCCGGACGGGTAGCCGGGACGCGATCGCATTGCCGAACTGGCGGCGCGGCGCGCCGGGTTCGAGCGCCGGCAAGTCGGCGCCGATCGCGTCGACGATCGTATAGCCGGGCAGCAACGCCGCCAGCTCGGCGAACTGGTCGGGGCCTGGCCGGCCGGGCAGGGCGCCGAAGCCGCGCGTCACTTCCTGCAGACAGAACACGTCGAAGTCGACGAGCCCGCGGGCGGCGGCGATGGTGCGGGGGAGGTCGACGACGCCGTCCGCGTCCCGACCCCATTGAACGTTCCAGTCGATCAGTCGCATGGTCGAGTCTCCTGAGTCTTCCGCGCGCAGAACCTGTGCCGCTCGTGGCCTGGGGCGAGACGCGGCGCATGCGGGCCGCCGGCAGACCGTTCCTGCATGACGCGGCGCGGTAGACGCATCCATCTCGACGCTTGCGCCACGAAAGCAGGCGATGCGGGCTTTCGTCGTCTACAATCTCGCCTTCTTCAACGTTTTGTCAGGAAAAGCTGGTGTCCGAAGCCGTCCCCACTTCTGCGCGCAAATCGAAAAATGCGCCCGTCGCGCCCGGGCCTGCCCCGGTTCTCGAGATCGAATCGCTCGACATGGAAGCGCGCGGTGTCGGCCGCACGACGACCGAAGACGGCTCGCCGGGCAAGGTCATCTTCGTCGAGGGCGCGTTGCCCGGCGAGCGCGTGACCTATTCGAGCTATCGTCGCAAGCCGAGCTACGAGCAGGCGACCGTTGTCGATATTCTGCGCCCGAGCGTGCTGCGCACGCAGCCGAAGTGCAAATTCTTCGGCACCTGCGGCGGCTGCTCGATGCAGCACCTCGACATGCGTGCGCAGGTGGCGATCAAGCAGCGCGTGCTCGAGGACAACCTGTGGCACCTGTCGAAGCTGCGCGCCGAGACGGTGTTCGCGCCGATCCACGGTCCGTCGTGGGGCTACCGCTACCGTGCGCGCCTGACCGTGCGCAACGTCGCGAAGAAGGGCGGCGTGCTGGTCGGATTCCATGAAAAGAAGAGCAGCTATGTCGCCGACATGACGAGTTGCGAAGTGTTGCCGCCGCACGTGTCGGCGATGCTCGTGCCGCTGCGTCGGCTGGTGGAGGGACTGTCGATCCGTGACCGGATGCCGCAGATCGAGCTCGCGGTCGGTTCGCAAGTCACGGCGCTGGTGCTGCGCGTGCTGGAGCCGATCAATGCGGATGACGAAGCGCTGCTGCGCGCGTTCGCGGATGAGCACAAGGTGCAGTTCTGGCTTCAGCCGAAGGGCCCGGACACGGTCACGCCGTTCTATCCGCTCGACGTGCCGCTCGACTACACGCTGCCGGAGTTCGGTATCCGCATGCCGTTCAAGCCGACCGACTTCACGCAGGTCAACCATCAGATCAACCGCGTGCTGGTGGGCCGCGCACTGCGCCTGCTTGCGCCGTCGCGCGACGATCGCGTGCTCGACCTGTTCTGCGGGATCGGCAACTTCACGCTGCCGCTGGCGCGGCTGTCGCGCGAGGTGATGGGCATCGAAGGCAGCGAGACGCTGACGACGCGTGCGCTGGCGAATGCGCGCGAGAACGGTGTCGACGGCCACACGACGTTCGCGTGCCGGAACCTGTTCGAGGTCACGGGCGACGACCTCCGTGCGCTCGGCGCGTTCGACAAGTTCCTGATCGATCCGCCGCGCGAAGGCGCTCTCGCGGTGTCGAAGGCGCTGGCCGAAATCGCGCAGAGCGGCGAAGGCCCGCTGCCGAAGCGCATCGTCTACGTGTCTTGCAACCCGTCGACGCTCGCGCGCGACGCGGGCCTGCTCGTGCACGAGGCCGGCTATCGGCTGAAGGGTGCCGGGGTCGTGAACATGTTCCCGAATACGTCGCACGTCGAATCGATCGCGCTGTTCGAGCGCGATTGAGCGGGCGGGCGGCGGACGTAAAAAAACCGGCCTCGAGGGCCGGTTTTTTTTATGGTGTACAGCGACCGTCAGTTGCGGTTACCGCCGAAGATGCCCAGCAGCGCGAGCAGGTTCGTGAACACGTTGTACAGATCGAGGTAGATCGCAAGCGTAGCCGAGATGTAGTTCGTCTCGCCACCGTTCACGACGCGCTGGACGTCGAACAGCATGTAGGCCGAGAAGATCGCGATCGCGAGCACGGACACGGTGAGCATCAGCGCCGGCAGTTGCAGGAAGATGTTCGCGACCGAGGCAAGCAGGATCACGATCACGCCCATGAACAGCCACTTGCCGAGCCCCGAGAAGTCACGCTTGCTGACCGTGGCGATCGTCGCCATCGCGGCGAAGATGATGCCGGTGCCGCCGAACGCGAGCATGATCAGCGACGGGCCGTTCGAGAAGCCGAGGATGAAGCTCAGCAGGCGCGACAGCATCAGGCCCATGAAGAACGTGAAGCCGAGCAGCACGAACACGCCGGCCGCGCTGTTTTTCGTCCGCTCGATCGCGAACATGAAGCCGAACGCGATCGCGAAGAACGCGAGCAGGCTCATCATCGGGCTCGTGGCCGCGAACAGCGAGAAGCCCGTCGCGACGCCGACCCATGCGCCCAGCACCGTCGGCACCATCGACAGCGCGAGCAGCCAGTACGTGTTCCGCAGCACGCGATTGCGAACCTCCGCGGTGCTGACGGAGCCGCCGCGGCCGAAATTGTACGGATAGTCGTTCATGGTTTCTCCTAACATTGAACGCGTGGGCGTCCCGGGCCGGTTCGGCGCACGCGGTGTGCGGCGCAGCAAACCGGAGCAGCTATGGCTAAGATACGTTCCGCGCCGCGAGGTTTCAATGGCCGGGCGGCGCAAAAACATATGGATTCTGAACCTTTCACTCGTGTAAGGGTTCAATCGCAATGATACACGGGATCGTGCTACAATAGCGGATTCATTTGAACCTGTAACTTCTTAATTTCTTGGAGTTTTTATGGCAATCGAGCGCACCCTGTCGATCATCAAGCCGGATGCGGTGGCAAAGAACGTGATCGGCCAGATCTACAGCCGTTTCGAAGGCGCCGGCCTGAAGATCGTCGCATCGCGCATGGCACACCTGTCGCGTGCGGACGCAGAGAAGTTCTACGCAGTTCACGCAGCACGTCCGTTCTTCAAGGATCTCGTCGATTTCATGATCTCGGGCCCGGTGATGATCCAGGTTCTGGAAGGTGAAGGCGCGATCCTGAAGAACCGCGACCTGATGGGCGCGACGGATCCGAAGAAGGCGGAAAAGGGCACGATCCGCGCCGACTTCGCCGACAGCATCGACGCGAACGCCGTGCACGGCTCGGACGCTGCCGAAACGGCTGCGGTCGAAATCGCGTTCTTCTTCCCGGAAATGAACGTCTACTCGCGCTAAGCCCTGGCTGGCAATAAGTAGGCAGGATTCAGCGCACGCGGCAAGGCAGCACATCATGACGAGCGAAACTTCCGTCAATCTTCTCGACTTCGATGCCGAGGGTCTTGTCGCGTACTGCGGCAGCCTCGGCGAGAAGCCGTTCCGCGCCAAGCAGTTGCAGCGCTGGATCCATCAGTACAACGCCGGCGATTTCGACGGCATGACCGACCTCGCGAAGTCCCTGAGAGAAAAGCTCAAGGGCCGCGCGTCGATCGTGATGCCCGATATCGTCAGCGATCACGTTTCCACCGACGGCACGCGCAAGTGGCTGATCGACGTCGGAAACGGCAATGCGGTCGAAACCGTTTTCATCCCGGAAGAGGCGCGCGGCACGCTGTGTGTGTCGTCGCAGGCCGGGTGTGCGGTCAACTGCCGCTTCTGCTCGACGGGCAAGCAGGGTTTCTCCCGCAATCTGTCGACAGCCGAAATCATCGGCCAGCTCCGGATGGCTGAATTTGCACTGCGTGCGTCGCTTGGTCGCGCGCCCGGTCCGAACGGCAAGGCCGAACGGGTCGTCACCAACGTGGTGATGATGGGCATGGGCGAGCCGCTGCTGAACTACAGCGCGGTCGTGCCCGCGATGCGGCTGATGCTCGACGACAACGCTTACGGCCTGTCGCGCCGCCGCGTCACGTTGTCGACGTCCGGCGTGGTGCCGATGATGGACCGCCTCGGCGCCGAACTGCCGGTCGCGCTCGCCGTTTCGCTGCACGCGCCGAACGACGCGCTGCGCGACGAGCTGGTGCCGCTCAACAAGAAGCATCCGCTTCGCGAGCTGATGGCCGCGTGCCAGCGTTATCTGAAAGTTGCGCCACGCGACTTCATTACTTTCGAATACTGCATGCTCGACGGCGTCAACGACACCGAAGCGCATGCGCGCGAACTGCTGGCCGTCACGCGCGACGTGCCCTGCAAGTTCAATCTGATCCCGTTCAATCCGTTTCCGGAATCGGGCCTCATCCGCTCGAAGCCGGAGCAGATCAAGCGTTTCGCACAGGTCCTCATCGACGCGGGTGTCGTCACGACCGTGCGCAAGACGCGCGGCGACGACATTGACGCCGCGTGCGGCCAGCTGGCCGGCGCCGTGAAGGATCGCACGCGACTGGCGGAGCGAACGGGCGCAGCAGCAAAAATCATCGAAGTTCGGGCGGTTTGACGGGGATGCCCGAACCTTTTGGCGGTACAACACGCGAATAGCGATCGGTCGCGGCGCCTCGGCGCCGCGCATGATATGGACGGTTGCGGGGGCCGGCGGCGCCCGCCAGTGAAGAAGAATCGACGCGAGGACAAGGATGAGTGAGCCGCAGCCGACAAACGGCGCAGAGACGAATGCCGCGAAGCCGGCGCAGGCAGGGCTTGAAACGCTGGCAGCCGTCGGCAGCCGGCTGGCGCAGCTCCGGGAAGCCAAGGGTTGGACGGTCGACGACGTGTCGGCGCGGCTCAAGGTCGCCCCGCAGAAGCTGCGTGCGCTCGAGGCAGGCGACATCAGCCATTTGCCCGGCGTGACGTTCGCGCTCGGCGTCGTGCGCAGCTACGCGAAAATGCTTGGCGTCGATCCCGAGCCGTTTGCACAGGCATTGCGCCGCGAGCGGGGCGTGCCGGAGGTCGATCTGTCGATGCCTGCGTCGTCGGGGACGGATCTGCCGCGTGGTCGCGTGTCGATTCCGCTCGGCGGCTCTTCGCGCCATCATCCGTGGCTGTGGGGAACGGCGATCGTTGTCGTCGCGGTGATCGCGGTGCTCATGTGGCACACTGGCGGCGATTCGTCGAGCTGGCTCGCGCGCTTCAAGGGCGGCGGCGACACCGAACATGCGTCGGCGGCGAGCGCGCCGGCGGCGTCTTCCGCCGAAGAGGCAGCCGCGGGCGGCGCGTCGACGGCAGTCGGCAACGACGTCCCGGCCCAGGTTGCAGCATCCGCCGCGGCACCGCAGGTCGTTGCGTCGGCTGCTCCGGTTGCTTCAGCACCGGCGCCGACGGCCGTCGTGCCTGCGTCGCAACCGATCGTCGCGACGGCAGCGGCGAGCAGCGCGGCCGTGCCGGTGCAGCCCGCGAGCGTCGTGGTGGCGGCAGGCCAGTCGATGGTCGAACTGAAGGTCAAGCAGGATTGCTGGTTCAGCGTGCGTGACAAGAGCGGCAAGGAGCTGTTCTCGGCGCTGGTGCGGGCCGGCGAGACGAAGCAGGTTGCCGGCGACGGGCCGTTCAAGGTGACGATCGGCAACAAGGCAGGTCTTGATACGGTCGCGTTCGACGGAAAACCTGTCGATCCGGCGAAATATTCGGCAGCGCGGGGTAACGTGGCGCGGTTCACGCTGCCCTGACGTCAAGCGCCGTGACGCAGGTCTGTCCTGGACAGGCCGCGAGGGCACGGCGCTTTTTCAATTCATGCGCCGCCTCGCGGCGCATTCCGCGTAAATGGATCTATCGATGCAATCCGAAGCTCAATCCCCACGCAGCAGTCAGATTTGTTCAACCGAGCCGGTGTTCGGCGGGCATCAGCCGCGTCGCGTGTCGCATGCGGTGGATGTTCGTTGGGGCGGGCAGCTCGTGACGATCGGCGGCGATGCGCCGGTGCGCGTGCAGTCGATGACGAATACCGACACGGCCGACGCAATCGGCACGGCGATCCAGATCAAGGAGCTTGCGAACGCGGGCTCCGAACTGGTGCGCATCACGGTCAATACGCCGGAGGCCGCGGCCGCCGTGCCGGCGATTCGCGAACAGCTCGACCGGATGGGCGTGACCGTCCCGCTCGTCGGGGATTTCCACTACAACGGCCACCTGCTGCTGCGCGACTATCCGGGCTGCGCGGAGTCGCTGTCGAAGTACCGGATCAACCCGGGTAACGTCGGTCAGGGCGCGAAGCGCGACACGCAGTTCGCGCAGATGATCGAAGCCGCGGCGAAGTACGACAAGCCGGTGCGGATCGGCGTGAACTGGGGCAGCCTCGACCAGGATCTGCTCGCGCGCATGATGGACGAGAACGGTGCGCGTTCGCAGCCATGGGATGCGCAGAGCGTGATGTACGAAGCGCTGATCCAGTCGGCGATCGGCTCGGCCGAGCGCGCGGTCGAGCTGGGTCTCGGCCGCGACCGCATCGTGCTGTCGTGCAAGGTCAGCGGCGTGCAGGACCTGATCGCCGTGTACCGTGAGCTCGGCCGCCGCTGCGGCTTCGCGCTGCACCTCGGTCTGACCGAAGCCGGCATGGGCTCGAAGGGCATCGTCGCTTCGACGGCCGCGCTCGGCGTGCTGCTGCAGGAAGGGATCGGCGACACGATCCGCATTTCGCTGACGCCGGAGCCGGGCGCGTCGCGCACGGGCGAAGTGATCGTCGGCCAGGAAATCCTGCAGACGATGGGCCTGCGCTCGTTCGCGCCGATGGTGATCGCGTGCCCGGGCTGCGGCCGCACGACGAGCACGCTGTTCCAGGAACTCGCGATGCAGATCCAGACCTATCTGCGCGAGCAGATGCCGGTCTGGCGCAAGGAATATCCGGGTGTCGAGAAGATGAACGTCGCGGTGATGGGCTGCATCGTCAACGGCCCGGGCGAGTCGAAGCACGCGAACATCGGCATCAGCCTGCCGGGTTCGGGCGAAAACCCGGCCGCGCCCGTCTTCATCGACGGCGAGAAGGTCAAGACGCTGCGCGGTGAGCGGATCGCCGAGGAATTCCAGCAGATCGTCAGCGACTATGTCGCACGCAATTACGGCCGCACCGAGGCCCTGAACTAAATTCGTCCACACACACGAACGATGACTGAACAGAAACGCAAGATCGAGAAGCTCACCGGCGTCAAGGGCATGAACGACATCCTCCCGCAGGATGCCGGCCTCTGGGAGTTCTTCGAAGCTACCGTGAAATCGCTGCTGCGCGCGTACGGCTATCAGAACATCCGCACGCCGATCGTCGAACATACGCAGCTCTTCACGCGCGGCATCGGCGAAGTCACGGACATCGTCGAGAAGGAGATGTACAGCTTCACCGACGCGCTGAACGGCGAGAACCTGACGATGCGCCCGGAAAACACCGCGGCCGTCGTGCGCGCGTCGATCGAGCACAACATGCTGTATGACGGCCCGAAGCGCCTGTGGTACATCGGCCCGATGTTCCGTCACGAGCGTCCGCAGCGCGGCCGCTACCGCCAGTTCCACCAGGTCGGCGTCGAGGCGCTCGGCTTCGCTGGCCCGGATGCAGATGCCGAGATCATCATGATGTGCCAGCGCCTGTGGGACGACCTCGGCCTGACCGGCATCAAGCTCGAGATCAATTCGCTCGGCCTCGCCGAAGAGCGTGCCGCGCACCGCGTCGAACTGATCAAGTATCTCGAGCAGTTCGCCGATGTCCTGGACGAGGACGCGAAGCGTCGCCTGTATACGAACCCGTTGCGCGTGCTCGACACGAAGAACCCCGCGCTGCAGGAAATCGCGCAGAACGCGCCGAAGCTGATCGACTTCCTGGGCGACGAGTCGCGTGCCCACTTCGAAGGGCTGCAGCGCCTGCTGCTCGCGAACAACATCCCGTTCAAGATCAACCCGCGTCTCGTGCGCGGCCTCGACTACTACAATCTGACCGTGTTCGAGTGGGTGACCGACAAGCTCGGCGCGCAGGGCACGGTCGCGGCCGGCGGCCGCTACGATCCGCTGATCGAGCAGCTCGGCGGCAAGCCGACCGCCGCGTGCGGCTGGGCGATGGGCATCGAGCGCATTCTCGAGCTGCTGAAGGAAGAGGATCTCGCGCCCGAGCAGGAGGGTGTCGACGTGTACATGGTGCACCAGGGCGAGACGGCGCGCGAACAGGCGTTCATCGCGGCCGAGCGTCTGCGCGATACGGGCCTCGACGTGATTTTCCACTGCAGCGCCGATGGCGGCCCGGCAAGCTTCAAGTCGCAGATGAAGCGGGCCGATGCGAGCGGTGCCGCGTTCGCGGTGATCTTCGGCGAAGAAGAGGTCGCGAACGGCACGGTCGGCGTGAAAGCGTTGCGCGGTGCGGGCGAGGACGGGGAAAAGAACGTTCAGCAGACCGTACCGGTCGAAAGCTTGACCGAATTCCTAATCAATGCGATGGTTGCATCCGCCGAAGACGGCGACGACTGATCGCGCTGGCATTCGCTCGACAAGAAAAGCCTGAAAAGGAAGGAATCGCTCGCCGATGAGTTATCACGACGAACAAGAATCGATTGAAAGTCTCAAGGCGTGGTGGGCCCGCTGGGGCAACCTCACCACGTGGATCGTGCTCGCGGCGCTGGTCGTCGCGGCCGGTTTCAACGGCTGGAATTACTGGCAGCGCCGTCAGGCCGCCGAGGCTTCCGGGTTGTACGAGCAGGTGCAGAAGGCCGCCGCCGCGAATGACAAGGCGACGATGGCCCGCGCGGCCGCCGACATGGAAAGCAAGTTCGGCAGCACGCCGTATGCGCAGATGACCGCACTGTCGGCGGCGAAGACGTTGTACGCATCCGGCGACGCCGCCGGCGCGAAGGCGCAGCTGCAATGGGCCGTCGATCACGCCAAGGACGACGAGTACAAGCAGATCGCGAAACTGCGTCTCGCATCGCTGCTGCTCGACGAGAAGGCGTACGATGCGGGCCTCGCGCTGCTGTCCGGCACGCCGGTCGATGCATTCAAGGGCCTCGTGGCCGATCGCCGTGGCGATCTGCTTGCGGCGCAAGGCAAGACCGACGATGCGCGCGCCGCATACAAGCTCGCGCTCGCCGGCCTGTCGCAGGACGACCAGTCCGCGCGTCAGCTCGTGCAGTTCAAGCTCGATGCGCTCGGCGGCTGATCCCGGCCCCCTCAACCTCTTAACTCTGCTTCGCTAACCGATGAATTTGCTGAAACGTTACGCTGTGCCCGTAGCCTGCGCGGCGGCTGTCCTGGCATTGGCGGCCTGCTCGTCGTCGAAGGACGCGCGCCGCGTGCCGACGCCGCTCACCGAGTTCAAGCCCGTCATGGACGTGCAACAGGTCTGGAAGGCGAGCGTCGGCAAGGGCGGGCGCTATCTGTTCTCGCCGGTGGCCGTTGGCGACGCCGTCTACGCGGCGGGCGAGAACGGTTCGGTCGAGAAGATCGACGCGAAGACGGGCCAGACGCTGTGGCGCGCGAAGGTCGGTTCGGACCTGTCGGCCGGGGTCGGCAGTGATGGCAACCTGACCGCGGTTGGTGCGTTGAAGGGCGGCGTGTTCGTGCTGGGCCCCGACGGCAAGCAGCTGTGGAAGACGAGCGTGCAGGGCGAGATCTTCTCGCCGCCGCTGGTCGGCAACGGTCTCGTGATCGTGCGCACGATCGACGGCCAAGTGATCGCGTTCAACGCGCAGACGGGCGAACAGAAGTGGAACTACCGCAACCGCGCGGTGCCGCTGAACCTGCGCGTGTCGGCCGGCATGACGTTCGCGGGCGATGCGGCCGTGCTGGCGGGCTTCCCCGGCGGCGGTCTCGTCGCGATCAACCTGCAGACGGGCGAGCCGTTCTGGCAGACGCCCGTGTCGTTCCCGAAGGGTGTGACCGAAGTGGAGCGCATCAACGACGTCAGCGGTCCGCCGACGCTCGTGGGTGCCGAAGCGTGCGCGGTCACGTTCCAGGGCCAGCTCGGCTGCTTCGACGCGAACTCGGGCCGTCCGCTGTGGGAAAAGGCGTTCTCGAGCCGCAGCGGTCTCGCGCAGGATGATTCGGTCGTCGCCGGCGGCGACGACTGGTCGGTCGTGACGGCTTACGACGCGGCGAGCGGCAATCAGCTCTGGCGTAACGACAAGCTGAAGAGCCGCGACGTCGGCGTGCCCTACCTGCTTGGTCATGCGGTCGTGGTGGGCGACTACCAGGGCTTCGTGCACTTCCTGTCGCGCGAGGACGGCAGTTTCATCGCCCGAATGAAGACCGACGGCAGCGCGATTACCGCGGCGCCGGTCCTGGCGGGCAATACGCTCGTCGTGCAGACGAAGGACGGCGGCCTGTACGGGTTCCGTCCGCGCTGACGCGCACGTAACAGGCGCGAACGCGGCGCGGCGGGCTCGTCCCGCGCGCCGCGGTCGCGCGACATGAAGGCGGCCGGTGTCCCCGGCCGCTCGGTATTTGAAAGGCAGTTCGAAACGAAAGACGACGGCGCGCAACGCGCGCCCGGCGCGCGCATCCGGCGCGGCGCGAATTCGTGATATTTTCATTCAGCGCAGCCGCCCGCAGCAGCGGGCCTCCCGCTGCTGCGCATCACCGTAGAAAACACAGATGAAACCGGTCATTGCCCTCGTTGGGCGCCCCAATGTGGGGAAATCCACGCTGTTCAACCGGCTCACGCGTTCGCGCGATGCGCTGGTCGCCGACTTGCCGGGCCTGACGCGCGATCGCCATTATGGCGAAGGGCGGGTCGGCGCACGGCCGTATCTGGTCGTCGATACCGGCGGCTTCGAGCCCGTCGCGAAGGACGGCATCCTGCACGAGATGGCACGTCAGACGCGGCAGGCCGTCGAGGAAGCCGACGTCGTCGTGTTCATCGTCGACGGCCGTAACGGCCTCGCGCCGCAGGACAAGTCGATCGCCGACTACCTGCGCAAGACCGGCCGGCCGATCTTCCTGGTCGTCAACAAGGCCGAGGGGATGAAGTACACGGCGGTCGCGACGGACTTCTACGAGCTCGGGCTCGGCGATCCGCGCGCGATCTCGGCCGCGCACGGCGACGGCGTGACCGACATGATCAACGAGGCGCTGGAAGTCGCATACGCGGGCCAGCCCGAGGAAGCGGACGAGGACGATCCGTCGCGCGGCATCAAGATCGCGATCGTCGGCCGGCCGAACGTCGGCAAGTCGACGCTCGTGAACGCGCTGATCGGCGAGGACCGCGTGATCGCGTTCGACATGCCGGGCACGACGCGCGATTCGATCTACGTCGACTTCGAACGCAACGGCAAGAAATATACGTTGATCGACACAGCGGGCCTGCGACGCCGCGGCAAGGTGTTCGAGGCGATCGAGAAATTCTCGGTCGTGAAGACGCTGCAATCGATCTCGGACGCGAACGTCGTCATTCTTCTGCTGGATGCGCAGCAGGACATTTCCGACCAGGACGCGCACATCGCCGGCTTCGTCGTCGAACAAGGCCGCGCGCTCGTGATCGGCGTCAACAAGTGGGACGGTCTCGACGATCACGCACGCGATCGCGCGAAAGCGGATTTGACCCGCAAGCTGAAATTCCTCGACTTCGCGAAATCGCACTACATTTCGGCCGCGAAGAAGACCGGCATCGGCGCGCTGATGCGCTCGGTCGACGACGCGTACGCGGCGGCGATGGCGAAACTGCCGACGCCGAAGCTCACGCGCGCGCTGATCGAGGCGGTCGAGTTCCAGCAGCCGCGGCGTCGCGGTCCGGTGCGTCCGAAGCTGCGCTACGCGCACCAGGGCGGCCAGAATCCGCCGCTGATCGTCATCCACGGCAACGCGCTCGACGCCGTGACGGAAACCTACAAGCGTTACCTCGAAAACCGATTCCGCGAAACTTTCTCACTGACCGGGACTCCATTGCGCATAGAGTTCCGTTCGTCGAACAACCCGTACGCGGACAAGGGCTGAAGCATGTCCTGGAAGGGATAGGCCGCATGGCCTACGCCCGGGCGGGGCATGCAAAATCGGCTATAGTGTAGCGATTGGCGCCGGATCTCTTTTTCTTCGTCGCCAATCCAGATCAACCTGCAAAAAAAGATGGAGTACGCCATGAGCAACAAAGGGCAATTGTTACAAGACCCGTTTTTGAACGCACTGCGCAAAGAGCACGTTCCCGTTTCGATCTATCTCGTCAACGGCATCAAGCTGCAAGGGAACATTGAATCGTTCGACCAGTACGTCGTGTTGCTCCGTAATACGGTGACCCAGATGGTCTACAAGCACGCCATCTCGACGGTCGTGCCGGCGCGCCCGGTGAATTTCCACCCGGACGCGGAAGCCTCGTCCTAACCCATCGCAGCGGCCGGCGTCCGGTCGCCGCGAGCGACCGATGCCAGCCGCCTTATCTTGACACCCGATAATTTGATCAACGCAGCGCTCGTCGGCATCGACTTCGGCAAGACCGATTTCGAAGCCAGTCTCGAAGAACTCAGTCTTCTCGCTTCCAGTGCGGGGGCCCGTCCCGCCGTCACCCTCACGGGTCGTCGCGCCAGTCCCGATGCCAAGATGTTCATCGGCAGCGGCAAAGCCGAAGAATTGCGGCTTGCCTGCGACGCGCACAACGTCGAAATCGTCATCTTCAACCACGCACTGGCACCGGCCCAGCAACGCAATCTGGAGCAGGCGCTTAACAGGCGGGTGGTCGATCGCACGAGCCTCATCCTCGATATCTTCGCGCAGCGTGCCCGCAGTCATGAAGGCAAGCTGCAGGTCGAGCTCGCGCAGCTGCAATACCTGTCGACCCGCCTGATTCGCGCGTGGACTCACCTGGAGCGGCAAAAGGGCGGTATTGGCCTGCGCGGCCCCGGGGAAACCCAGCTCGAAACCGACCGCCGGTTGATCGGCGAGCGCATCAAGATGCTGAAGTCGCGGCTCGACCGGTTGCGCAGGCAGCACAGCACGCAGCGTCGTCAGCGCGCGCGCAGCGGCACGATGTCGGTGTCGCTCGTCGGCTATACGAACGCGGGCAAGTCGACGCTGTTCAATGCGCTGACGAAAGCGCAGGCCTATGCGGCCGACCAGCTGTTCGCCACGCTCGATACGACGTCGCGGCGCGTGTACCTCGGCGACGAGGCGGGTCAAATTGTCGTATCGGATACGGTCGGGTTCATTCGCGAACTGCCTCACCAATTGGTTGCCGCGTTTCGCGCGACCCTCGAGGAAACGATCCATGCGGATCTGCTGCTGCACGTCGTCGACGCGTCGAGCGCGGTGCGGCTCGAACAGATCGAGCAGGTGAACGGCGTGCTGCACGAGATCGGTGCGGACACGATCCGACAGGTGCTGGTGTTCAACAAGATCGACGCCGTGCCCGAACTGGCGGCCCGCGGCGACGCGGTCGAGCGGGACGAGTATGGTAATATTTCGCGCGTCTTTTTGAGCGCACGCACCGGTCAGGGTCTTGATGCGTTGCGTGCCGCCATCGCCGAGATCGCCTCCGCGGAACACCTTTCCGGCGCGACGTTACCCAACGGCGCGCTCGACGGCGCACCCGCTGAACCACACGAAGACCACACGATTTCCGAACACGGGCGCTAACCGGTCCCGGCCGGTTCGCCGGCGTCTAATCTGGTGAACAAACTCTGGTGAACGAATACAACGAGCGGAGTACCTGGCGGCGGATGCGCGCCTTGCTGTCGATCAACGATCCCCGCTGGGGGCGCGGCGACGGCAAGGGCAACGACGGATCCCGTCCGCGTGCGAATGAATCGAAGCGTCCGCCCGGTGGCGACGGTGACGGTCCGCCCGATCTCGACGAGATGTGGCGCAACTTCAACCGGCGTCTGAGCGGCCTGTTCGGCGGCAAGGGCGGCAACGGCTTCCGGCCCGACAATGGCCGGGCCGCGCGCGTCGGCGTCGGCATCGTGATCGGCGTGCTGGTCGCAGTCTACGCGGGCAGCGGGCTGTTTGTCGTGCAGGACGGCCAGACGGGCGTCGTGCTGCAGTTCGGCAAGCTGTCCGGCACGGTTGGCCAGGGCGTGCACTGGCGCGCACCGTATCCGTTCGCGTCGCACGAGATCGTCGACACGTCGCAGGTCCGTTCGATCGAGATCGGCCGCAACAACGTCGTGCGTCTCGCGAACGTGAAGGAAGCGGCGATGCTGACGCGCGACGCCGACATCGTCGACGTGCGTTTCATCGTCCAGTATCGGATTCGTTCGGCAACCGACTACCTGTTCCGCAGCGTCGATCCGGAGCGCAGTGTGTCGCAGGCCGCCCAGGCCGCGGTGCGCGCGATCGTCGGCACGCGCAGCGCGGCCGACATGCTGAACCAGGATCGCGATGCACTGCGCGAGCAATTGTCCGCCGCGATCCAGCGCGATCTCGATCGCTACCAGTCGGGCCTCGAGATCACGGCCGTCACGATGCAGAGCGTCGCGGCGCCCGAGCAGACGCAGGCCGCGTACGCCGAAGTCGCGAAGGCGCGCGAAGATCGCGAGGCCGCGAAGCGTGCTGCGCAGGCCTATGCGAACGACCTGCTGCCGAAGGCGCAGGGCAATGCCGCGAAACTCGCCGACGAAGCGAAGGCGTATGCCGATCGCGTGGTCACGGAGGCAGAGGGCGACGCCGACCGGTTCAAGCAGGTCTATGCACAGTATTCGAAGGCGCCCGCGGTGATCCGCGAGCGGATGTACCTCGAGACGATGCAGGAAATCTATTCGAACGCGACGAAAGTGTTCGTCGGCAACAAGGGTGGCAACAGCGTCGTGTATCTGCCGCTCGACAAGCTTGTCGAGCAGGGGCGACAAGATGCCGCGAATGCCGCGACGCCTGCCGGTGCATCCGCGCCCGTCGCAGCGTCGGCCCCGGCCGCCGCTGTGTCGAGCGCACCCGCGAGCGCGGCTTCGGGCGCAGCAGCGCCCGCACCGGGCAGCGACGTGCTGCGGTCGCGCGAAGCGTTCCGCAGCCGCTCGCGTGAAGACGATACGAAGTAACGGAGAGCGCAGAACATGAACCGAATCATTGCGCTCGTCGTCGCAATCGTGATCGCCGCCTTCGCGGCGTCGTCGACCGTTCTGACCGTCGACCCGCGCCACACTGCCGTGCTGTCGGGCCGCGACGGCGCGCAACCCGAACTCGCGGGCCCCGGCATCCATTTCAAGCTGCCGCCGCCGCTGCAAACGGCGACGCTGATCGACACGCGCCTGCAATCGCTCGAGTCGTCGGATCCGCTGCAACTGGCGACCGAAGACAAGCACGACCTGCTCGTCGCGTATGCGGTCAAGTACCGGATCAGCGATCCGATGAAGTATTTCACGGCGACGGGCGGCGATCCGGCGGCCGCCACCGAGCGTCTGGCCGGCGCGCTGAAGAGCGCACTCGGCGACGCGTTCGGCAAGCGCGCGCTCGACGACGCGCTCGGCGGCCAGCGCGACATCGCCAATGCGGCGCGCGAGGCGGTGCGCGCGAAGGCGTCGGGCTTCGGCGTCGACGTGGTCGACGTGCAGTTGACGCGCGTCGACTTGCCGGCTGCGCAGACGGATGCCGTCTATCAGCGGATGATTGCCGCGCTGCGCGACCAGGCCGCACGGGTGCGCGCGGATGGCGCCGCCGATGTCGAGCAGATCAAGGCCGACGCGGAACGCGAACAGCAGGCGGTGCTCGCAAATGCGTACAAGTCTGCGCAGACGATCAAGGGCGAGGGCGACGCGAAGGCCGCGTCGATCGCCGCCGATGCGTTCGGCCGCGATCCGCAGTTCTACCAGTTCTACGCGAGCCTGCAGGCTTACCGGAATACCTTCAAGCGCAACGACATCATCGTCGTCGACCCCGACAGCGAGTTTTTCCGTTTCATGCGCAGCCCGACGGGCGGTGCCGCACCGGCGGCACCCGCTCCCCGCAAACACTGACCTTGGGGCGCCGCGTCGAGCGGCGCCGTCGCTCGCATGGATTTGGCTGGCTCGTTGTTGCTCGCGGTAGCACTGATGCTGATCATCGAGGGGGCGTTCCCCTTCGTGTTTCCCGTCGCCTGGCGCGACACGTTTCGTAGAATAGCGGAGCGGCCGCCGCATCATATCCGGATCGGCGGGCTCATCGTGATGGCGCTCGGGCTCGTCCTGCTGCTGCTGGCCACCTGATCCGGGCGGCGCACCCGCCGTTCGTTCCGCCCGATTTCCGATTTCCGATTCATCTCGCGGCGCGCGTGTCGCGCCCTGTTTCCTGTCGTAGGACCGTAACGATGTCGACCTGGTTACTTCCCGAGAATATCGCCGACGTACTGCCGTCGGAAGCGCGCAAGATCGAGGAGCTGCGCCGCAGGCTGCTCGATCGCTTCCGTTCGTACGGCTACGAAATGGTGATGCCGCCGCTGCTCGAATATCTCGAGTCGCTGCTGACGAGCGGCGGCGCCGACCTGCGCTTGCGTACTTTCAAGCTGGTCGATCAGCTGTCGGGCCGCACGCTCGGCCTGCGCGCGGACATCACGCCGCAGGTTGCGCGTATCGACGCGCACCTGCTGAACCGCCAGGGCGTGACGCGTCTCTGTTATGCGGGCCACGTGATGCATACGCGTCCGCGCGGCCTGCATGCGACGCGCGAGCAGATCCAGATCGGCGCCGAAATCTACGGACATGCCGGACTGGAAGCCGATCTCGAGATCCAGCAGCTGATGCTCGACGCGCTGCACCTCGCGGGGCTGTCGCGGATCCGTCTGGATCTGTGCCACGCGGGCGTGCTCGCGGCGCTGCTCGCACGCGACGCGCAGGCCGCCGAGCGCGGCGAGGCGCTGTACGACGCGCTGTCGGGCAAGGACGTGCCGCTGCTTAACGAACTCACCGACGATCTCGGCGCCGATACGCGCGCGGCGCTGCGGACGCTGCCGCATCTGTACGGCGACGCGAGCGTGCTCGACGAGGCACGTGCACGCCTGCCGGTGCTGCCCGAGATCACGCGCGCGCTCGACGATCTCGCGCAGCTCGCGGCGCAGGCGAAGGGTGTCGAGGTGGCGATCGATCTCGCCGACCTGCGTGGCTACGCGTACCACAGCGGCGCGATGTTCACGGCGTACATCGACGGCGTGCCGAACGCGATCGCGCGCGGCGGCCGTTACGACCACGTGGGCCAGGCCTACGGTCGCGCCCGCCCGGCGACGGGCTTCTCGCTCGACCTGCGCGAGCTTGCGCGGATTTCGCCGATCGAGGCGCGCGGTACCGCGATTCTCGCGCCGTGGGCACAGGACGACGCGCTGAGCGCGGCCGTTGCGGCGCTGCGCGATGCGGGCGAGGTCGTGATCCAGGCGTTGCCGGGGCACGACCACGTGCTCGACGAGTTCGCCTGCGACCGTTCGCTTGTCGAGCGTAATGGCGCATGGGTGGTCGAACCCCGTTAAACAGGCGTTCGCGGGCCGTCGTTCGACGTGCATATCGTTGAAGCGAAACGGAAAAATTCGGAATCGCCCGCGAACATAGGTAGAATACGTTTTTAACCAGCTAACGAATCAACATGTCTGCCAGCGCAGTGAACGTGACTCCCGGGCGCAATGTCGTCGTCGTGGGAACGCAATGGGGTGATGAAGGCAAGGGCAAGATCGTCGACTGGCTGACGGACCACGCTCAGGGCGTCGTGCGTTTCCAGGGCGGTCACAACGCCGGCCACACCCTCATCATCGGCGGCAAGAAAACCATCTTGCGCCTCATTCCGTCGGGCATCATGCGTGAAGGCGTCGCCTGCTACATCGGCAACGGCGTCGTCCTGTCCCCCGAGGCACTGTTCAAAGAAATCGGCGAGCTGGAAGAGGCCGGCGTGAACGTGCGCGATCGCCTGTTCATCTCCGAAGCCACGACGCTGATCCTGCCGTACCACATCGCAATCGACCAGGCGCGCGAAGCGCGCAAGGGCGCCGGCAAGATCGGTACGACCGGCCGCGGCATCGGCCCCGCGTACGAAGACAAGGTCGGCCGCCGCGCGCTGCGCGTGCAGGACCTGTTCGACGCGAAGACCTTCGCCGACCGCCTGCGCGAAAATCTCGATTTCCACAACTTCGTGCTGACCCAGTACCTGGGTGGCGCGGCCGTCGATTTCCAGGCCACGCTCGACACGATGCTCGGCTATGCCGATCGCCTGAAGCCGATGGTGGCCGACGTGTCGCGCCGCCTGTACGACGCGAACAACGCCGGTCAGAACCTGCTGTTCGAAGGCGCGCAAGGCACGCTGCTTGACATCGACCACGGCACCTATCCGTTCGTCACGTCGAGCAACTGCGTCGCGGGTGCGGCATCGGCCGGCGCCGGCGTCGGTCCGCAGAAGCTGAACTACATCCTCGGCATCACGAAGGCGTACTGCACGCGTGTCGGCTCGGGCCCGTTCCCGAGCGAGTTGTACGACGCGGACAATCCGCAACGCCAAGACCAGATCGGCGTTACGCTGGCGAACGTCGGCAAGGAATTCGGCTCGGTCACCGGCCGTCCGCGCCGCACCGGCTGGCTCGACGCAGCGGCACTGCGCCGCTCGATCCAGATCAACGGCGTGTCGGGCCTGTGCATGACGAAGCTCGATGTGCTCGACGGCCTCGATGAAGTCAAGCTGTGCGTCGGCTACAAGATCGACGGCAAGGACGTGGACATCCTGCCGCGCGGTGCGGCCGACGTCGCGCGCTGCGAGCCCGTGTACGAAACGTTCGCCGGCTGGAAGGAAAGCACCGTGGGCATCAAGACGTGGGACGCGCTGCCGGCGAATGCTCAGGCATACCTGAGCCGTGTCCAGGAAGTGGCCGGCGTGCCGGTCGACATGGTTTCGACGGGGCCGGATCGCGACGAGACGATCCTGCTTCGCCATCCGTTCAAGGTGTAATTCTCAGCATGACGCAGCAAATCACGATGACGGCGGCAGACTTGATGACCGATCCGCGCAACGACGACAAGAACCTGTGGGTAGGCTGGGACGAATACCATCGTCTGATCGAGCTGCTTGCGCTCCAGGTGCATGCATCGGGCTGGAAGTTCGACCAGATCCTGTGCCTCGCGCGCGGCGGTCTGCGCGTTGGCGATCAACTTTCGCGCATCTACGACGTCCCGCTCGCGATCCTCGCGACGAGTTCGTATCGCGAAGCGGCCGGCACCGAGCAGGGCGAGCTCGACATCGCGCAGTACATCACGATGACACGTGGCAACCTCGAGGGCAACGTGCTGCTGGTCGACGATCTCGTCGATTCGGGCGTTACGCTCGCGCGCGTGCAGGAGCACCTGAAGGAGCGCTATCCGGCGGTCAAGGCCGTGCGCTCGGCGGTGCTCTGGTACAAGGGTTGCTCGAAGGTCAAGCCTGACTATCACACGCAGTATCTGCCGACGAATCCGTGGATTCATCAGCCGTTCGAAGAGTGGGACACGGTTCGTCCTCACAATCTCGAGGCGTGGATCAAGCGCGGTCGCGCGCAGCGCGACGGCTCGGGCGCGTAAGCGGCCGGTCGATCGAAGGAAAGCCTTGTACGGCGCCGCTTGCGGCGCCGTTTTTTATTGCGGCGGCGGGCCAGTGGGCGCCACAATCGGTGTTCGCGGTAGGCAGACGGCGCGTCCCCGGCTATGATGGCAGCCCTGCCACAGCTTGCGCGGGATTGCATGCGCGGCGTGGATCACGTGGCTTCAGGGCAACAGGGCAGGACGGTTTTTCAGGGGGGCGCGAGTAGAATAGCGCTCGTTTTGTCCGAACCGGACCCGATTATTAAGCTTCATATGAACGACACGATCCAGGCGACCGACGCAGCCCATGCGCATTCGACGCACCAACACTCGATGCGGGCGCTTGCGATAGCGGCCATCGGCGTCGTGTTCGGCGATATCGGCACGAGCCCGCTGTATTCGCTGAAGGAGGCATTCAGCCCCGCACACGGCATTCCGCTCACCGAAGGTTCGATTCTCGGGGTGATCTCGCTGCTGTTCTGGGCGATCATCCTGGTGGTCGGCATCAAGTATTTGCTGTTCGTGATGCGGGCCGACAACAACGGCGAGGGCGGCGTGCTCGCGCTGATGGCGCTGTCGCTGCGGCCGCTCGACTCGAAAACCCGCGTCGCGGGCGCGCTGATGGCGCTCGGGATCTTCGGCGCGTGCATGTTCTACGGCGACGCCGTGATCACGCCGGCGATTTCCGTGATGTCGGCGGTCGAAGGTCTGGAGATCGCGACGCCGCACCTGTCCCATCTCGTGATGCCGATCACGATCGTGATTCTGATCGCGCTGTTCTGGATCCAGCGTCACGGTACCGCGATGGTCGGCAAGCTGTTCGGGCCGATCATGGTGCTGTGGTTCATCGCGATCGCGGCGCTCGGCGTGTATCACATCGTGCGCGTGCCGGGCATCATCGCGGCGATCAACCCGTATTACGCGGCGTCGTTCATGTCGGAGCATGTGCTGCAGGCCTATGTCGTGCTCGGTTCGGTCGTGCTGGTGCTGACCGGCGCGGAGGCGCTCTACGCGGACATGGGCCACTTCGGTGCGAAGCCGATTCGCCTCGCCGCATACGGGCTCGTGATGCCGTCGCTCGTGCTGAACTACTTCGGCCAGGGCGCGCTGCTGATCCAGAACCCGAAGGCGATCGAGAACCCGTTCTTCCTGCTGGCGCCGGAATGGGCGCTGCTGCCGCTCGTCGTGCTGTCGACGGTTGCGACCGTGATTGCTTCGCAGGCTGTGATTTCGGGCGCGTATTCGCTGACGTCGCAGGCGATCCAGCTCGGCTACGTGCCGCGCATGAAGGTGCTGCATACGTCCGAATTGGCGATCGGCCAGATCTACGTGCCGGTCGTGAACTGGCTGCTGCTGTTCGTGATCCTCTGCATCGTGATCGGCTTCAAGAGCTCCGACAACCTCGCCGCAGCATACGGTATCGCGGTGACGGCGACGATGGTGATCACGACCGTGCTCGCGGCCGTCGTGATGGTGAAGGTGTGGAAGTGGAACAGGCTGCTCGTCGGCGCGATCATCGCGGTGTTCCTTGCGGTCGACCTGGGCTTTTTCGGCGCGAACCTGCTCAAGGTCGCGCAGGGCGGCTGGCTGCCGCTCGGCATCGGCGCGCTGTTGTTCTTCCTGCTGATGACCTGGTACACGGGCCGCCACATCGTCAAGGAGCGTACGGCTGCCGACGGTATCCCGCTCGAGCCGTTCCTGCAGGGGCTGCTCGCGCATCCGCCGCACCGTGTGTCGGGCACCGCGATCTACCTGACCGGTAACGACAAGCTCGTCCCCGTCAGCCTGCTGCACAACCTGAAGCACAACAAGGTGCTGCACGAGCGGACCATTTTCCTGACGTTCGTCACGCGCGACATCCCGTATGTGCGCGACGACAAGCGCCTGAGTGCGCGCGACGCGGGCGGCGGTCTGTACATCGTCAAGGCCGAATACGGCTTCAACGAGACGCCGGACGTGAAGGCCGTGCTCGAGGAATTCGGCCGCACGCACGACATGACGTTCGAACTGATGGACACGTCGTTTTTCCTCGCGCGCGAAACGGTCGTACCGACGCATCTGCCCGGCATGTCGATCTGGCGCGAACGTGTGTTCGCATGGATGCATCAGAACGCGGCGAAGCCCACCGACTTCTTCTCGATCCCGGCGAACCGCGTGGTCGAGCTCGGCACCAAGATCGAAATCTGACCCGCACGCGGGCCGCATATGCGGCCCATGCCGGTCCGGCCGTGCTTGCCGAGGCCATGAAAAAGCCCGCCTTCCGGCGGGCTTTTTTTCGTGCGTCGACAGCCTTCGCGTGCTCAGCGCTTCAGCTTCGCGAACGCCGCGGCCATCGCGCCGGCCGGTTCGGGCTCGCGCGAACGCTGGGGACGGGCCGCGCCGCGGCCGGCATTGCCGCGATCCTGGCCGCCGCGCGGCGCCAGGCCCGGTGTGGCCGCTTCGTCGTCCAGGCGCATCGTCAGCGAAATGCGCTGACGCTTCACGTCGACGTCGAGCACCTTGACCTTGACGACCTGGCCGGCCTTCACGGCTTCGTGCGGATCCTTGATGAACTTCGTCGACATCGCGGACACGTGGACGAGGCCGTCCTGGTGCACGCCGACATCCACGAATGCGCCGAACGCCGCGACGTTCGTCACGACACCTTCAAGCAGCATGCCCGGCATCAGGTCGGACACCTTTTCGACGCCGTCACGGAACGTTGCGGTCTTGAATTCGGGGCGCGGGTCACGACCCGGTTTTTCGAGTTCGGACAGGATGTCGCGCACGGTCGGCAGGCCGAAACGTTCGTCGACGAATTCGGCGGGCGACAGGCCGGACAGCGCATCGCGGCTGCCGAGCACGTCGTCGATCCGCTTGCTGATCTTCGCGAGGATCCGTTCGACGACCGGATAAGCCTCCGGGTGGACCGACGAGCGATCGAGCGGATTCTCGCCGCCGTTGATGCGCAGGAAGCCGGCTGCCTGCTCGAAGGTCTTGTCGCCGAGGCGCGGCACCTTGCGCAGATGATCGCGAGACGGGAACGGCCCGTTCGCGTCGCGGTAGTCGACGATGTTGCGCGCGAGCGTGGCGTTCAGGCCAGAGACACGCGCGAGCAGCGCGACCGACGCGGTGTTCGCGTCGACGCCGACCGCGTTCACGCAATCCTCGACCACCGCATCGAGCGAGCGGGCGAGTTCGCGCTGGTTCACGTCGTGCTGGTACTGGCCGACGCCGATCGCCTTCGGCTCGATCTTCACGAGCTCGGCGAGCGGGTCCTGCAGGCGGCGGGCGATCGACACGGCGCCGCGCAGCGACACGTCGAGCTCCGGGAATTCCTTCGCGGCCAGCTCGGACGCCGAGTAGACCGACGCGCCGGCTTCCGACACGACGATCTTCTGTAGCCGCAGTTCCGGATGCTTCGAGATCAGCTCGCTCGCGAGCTTGTCGGTTTCACGGGACGCGGTGCCGTTGCCGATGCTGATCAGCTCGGCCTGCGTCTGCGCGGCGATGCGCGCGAGCTTCGCGAGCGAGCCGTCCCAGTCGCGGCGCGGCTCGTGCGGGTAGATCGTATCGGTCGCGAGCAGCTTGCCGGTGCGGTCGACCACGGCAACCTTCACGCCCGTGCGCAGGCCGGGGTCGAGACCGATCACGGCCTTCGGGCCGGCCGGCGCGGCCAGCAGCAGGTCCTTCAGGTTGCGGGCGAACACGCGGATCGCTTCGGCTTCCGCCGTTTCGCGCAGTTGCGTGAGCAGCTCGTTCTCGATGTGCGGCTGCACCTTCACGCGCCAGCACCAGCGGCACACGTCCGACAGCCACTTGTCCGCCGGGCGGCTCTGGTTCGTGATCCCGAAATGGCGCGCGATCATCGCTTCGCCGGGATGCGGGACTTGCGCGTCGAGTTCCTCGCCGAGCCCGAGCTTGACGGTCAGCACGCCGGCATTGCGACCGCGGAACAGAGCCAGCGCGCGGTGCGACGGGACCGTCCGGATCGTTTCCGCGTAGTCGTAGTAATCGCGGAACTTCTCGCCTTCCTCGTTTTCCTTGCCTTCGACGACCGCAGAGGATACGACGCCCTGGCTGTGCAGGTAGTCGCGCAGCTTGCCGAGCAGTTCGGCCGTTTCGCCGAATTGTTCGGACAGGATGTCGCGCGCGCCGTCGAGCGCGGCCTTCACGTCGGCGACGCCCTTGTCGGCATCGACGTACGCGGCGGCTTCCGTTTGTGGGTCGAGCAGCGGATTCGCGAGCAGCGCCTGCGCGAGCGGCTCGAGGCCGGCTTCGCGCGCGATCTGCGCGCGCGTGCGGCGCTTCGGCTTGTACGGCAGATAAAGGTCTTCGAGCACCTGTTTGCTGTCGGCCGCGTCGATCGCGACGCGCAGTTCGTCGGTCAGCTTGCCCTGTTCGTCGATGCTCGACAGGATCGCCGCGCGGCGGTCCTCGAGCTCGCGCAGATACAGGAGACGTTCCTCGAGCTGGCGCAGCTGCGTGTCGTCCAGGTTGCCGGTCACTTCCTTGCGGTACCGGGCAATGAACGGAACGGTCGAGCCTTCGTCGAGGAGTTGCACTGCCGCCGCGACCTGGCGCGGCTGGACGGACAGTTCGGTGGCGATGCGCTGTACGATCTTGAGTGCTACGGTTTCCGTCATGTCGTGGATGATCTGCCTGCTGAAATCGCGGCGCGGGCCGGCAGGCCGCGCGGCGCGGGCTGCTAGACGGGCCCGCCGGACCAGATGCCGCGGGTGAGTGAAGCGGGGCATTTTGCCATAAATGGCGGAGCGTCCAGCCGGGGGTGATAGAATTTGACACATGTCCCGCAGCTTTCCTACGACGTTGCCAACTTCCCGCATTTCTCTCGTCGCGCTCGGCGCAGCGCTTGCCGCGGCTTTGTCCGCCGGGTCTACCGTCGCGTACGCACAGGCATCGGGCGCAACCGCGCCGGACGCCGCAGTGGCCGCGCCCGTCGCCCCCTCCGCCACGCAGGATTTTGACGCCCGTCAAAAAGTGCTCAATCAACGTTCCGCGGAAAACGATTATCGTTATGCCGTGGCGGAGCACGATTGCTACAGCAAGTTCTTTGTCAATCATTGTCTCGGCAATGCGCGCGACCGGATGCGCGAGGAGCGGGCGAGCATCCGTCAGGAGCAGCTCGCGCTCGACGACGAGCAGCGCGCGGTGCGGGCGCAGCAGCGCGACCAGCAGCAGGCGTTGAAGCAGGCGCAGAATGCGGCGGAAGCGCCGCAGCGCGCGGCGAACGATGCGGCGAACGCGGCTGCGTTCCGCGACAAGCAGGAGCAGAATGCACTGAAGCAGGCGCAGCGCGGCGCCGAGGCGCCGCAGCGCGCCGCGAACAAGCAGGCATACGACCAGAAGCAGGCAGACTTCCAGCGCAAGCTCGACCAGGCGCGCCAGCAGGGCGCGCAGAAGGCGCAAGAGCGGGCGGACAACGCCGCGCGCTACGAGCAGAAGCAGAAGGAAGCTGCGCAGCACAAGGCCGATGTCGAGCGGCGTCAGCAGGAAGCGGCCGACAAGGCCAAGCAGCAGCAACAGCAGGGGCAGTAACGTGTTGGATTGATCCGGAGTCAGTCTCGTGCGTGCCGGCACGCCAGTCGGCGCGCTGCTTCGATGAGGAGGCGCATATGCAAAACCGTCCCACGGAACAGCAGCAGGAATTGCACAACCGTTTGGCTGCATTGCAGGAGCAGCACCAGCAGCTCGCTCGAGAGATCGAGCTGAAGGAAGGACACTCCGACATCGACGACATCACGCTGCACCGGCTGAAGAAGGAAAAGCTGGCGGCCAAGGACAAAATCATTTTGCTGCAATCGCAGCTGGAACCGGATAAGCGCGCCTGAGCGCGGCCTGGCAAGCGCCGGCGCCGCTCGGGCGCTGGACACAGGAACGCTTGCCTTGAATTCACCGCTTGAAGCCAACCCCGATGCCCGGCGTGACGCGTCGTCCGCCGGGCGCGTTCGTGCGCCCGAAGGCACCTTCGAGCTGAGCCGCAAGCGCGTCGACGAACTCGACACGATCTTCGGCGACGGCGGATTGCTCGCACGCGCGCTCGACGGCTATCACCCGCGTCAATCGCAGATCGAGATGGCGCGCGCGGTCGCGTCCGCGATGGAGGCGTCCGCGCGCCGGATGCCCGAGCCGGAAATCTTCGAGACCCGCAAGCGGCCGGCACGCCGCCTCGGCGAAGGCGACAAGGCGGCCGAATCCGCCGCGGAGGGGGCTGCGGTCGAAGCCGACGGCGACGCCGGCGACAACACGCTGATCGTCGAGGCCGGCACCGGTACCGGCAAGACCTATGCGTATCTGGTGCCCGCGATGCTATGGGGTGGCAAGGTGATCGTGTCGACCGGCACGAAGCACCTGCAGGACCAGCTGTTCCAGCGCGACATCCCGACGGTGCGCAACGCGCTCGCGGTGCCGGTAACGGTCGCGATGCTCAAGGGCCGCTCGAACTACCTGTGCCATTACTACCTGCAGCGCACGGCCGACAACGGCCGCCTGCCGTCGCGCCAGGACACCGCGTATCTGCAGGAAATCGTCCGGTTCGCCAAGGTCACGAAGAGCGGCGACAAGGCCGAGCTCGCGAGCGTGCCGGAGACGGCACCCGTGTGGTCGATGGTCACGTCGACGCGCGACAACTGCCTCGGCCAGGAGTGCCCGCATTACAAGGAGTGCTTCGTGATGCAGGCGCGCCGCGAGGCGCAGCAGGCGGACGTCGTCGTCGTCAACCATCACCTGTTCTTCGCGGACATCATGCTGCGCGACACCGGGATGGCCGAACTGCTGCCGAACGCGAACACGGTGATCTTCGACGAAGCGCACCAGCTGCCGGAGACGGCCACGCTGTTCTTCGGCGAGACGCTGTCGACCACGCAGATCCTCGAACTCGCGCGCGACACGGTCGCCGAAGGCCTGAGCCATGCGCGCGATGCGGTCGAGTGGGTGAAGCTCGGCGGCGATCTCGAACGTGCGGCGCGCGACCTGCGTCTCGCGTTCGCGAACGACCAGATCGTGCGCATGTCGCTCGCGCAACTGGGCGACGATCACCCGATGTTCGGCGCGCTCGACGCGCTCGAAGTGGCGCTCGATGCGCTTGCCTCGGCGCTCGCGAGCCAGGCCGAGCGGGCGGAGTCGCTCGGTGCGTGCCTGCGGCGCGCACGCGAGCTGCAGGACCTGCTCGCGGGCTGGGTCGCGCCCGGTGCGGCGGAAGCGGCCGCGAAGGCCGATGCCGCGGTCGCCGGCGACAAGGCGGCCACCGACGACCCGAACGAGAAGGTGCGCTGGGTCGAAGTGTTCGCACATACCGTCCAGCTGCACGAGACGCCGCTGTCGGTTGCGCCGATTTTCGCGAAGCAGCGTGCCGGCGTGCCCCGCGCGTGGGTGTTCACGTCGGCGACGCTGTCGGTGCGCGGCGACTTCACGCACTACGCGGCCCAGATGGGCCTCAGCTCGCGGCGCTCGATGACGCTCGCAAGCCCGTTCGACTATCAGACGCAGGGCCTGCTGTATGTGCCGCGCAACTTGCCGCAGCCGTCGTCGCCGGCGTTTACCGATGCCGTGTTCGATGCCGCGTTGCCGGCGATCGAGGCATCGGGCGGCGGCGTGTTCATGCTGTGCACGACGCTGCGCGCGGTTGACCGGATCGCGTCGAAGCTGCGCGACGTGATCGAGTCGCGCGGCTGGAACACGCCGCTGCTGGTGCAGGGCGATGCCAGCCGTACCGAACTGCTCGATCGTTTCCGTTCGTACGGCAATGCGATTCTCGTCGGCAGCCAGAGCTTCTGGGAAGGCGTCGACGTGCGCGGCGACGCGCTGTCGCTCGTCGTGATCGACAAGCTGCCGTTCGCGCCGCCCGACGATCCGGTGCTGGCCGCGCGGCTCGATGCGTTGACCAAGAAGGGCTTGAGCCCGTTCGCGGTTCACCAGCTGCCCCAGGCCGTGATCACGCTGAAGCAGGGCGCGGGCCGGCTGATTCGCGCGGAGACGGATCGCGGCGTGCTGATGATCTGCGACACGCGGCTCGTCGACAAGCCTTACGGTCGACGGATCTGGCAGAGCCTGCCGCCGTTCAAGCGAACCCGCGAGATCGCGGTCGTGCAGGACTTCTTCGACGAGCATCGCGCGGCAAAACGCGCGTGACCGCGCTGCCGCCTGCTGCGGGCGGCACCAACAAAAAACCCGGCTCGAAGGCCGGGTTTTTTGTTGGGCGCTCGGGCGTCGCTCAGAACTGCCACCACGACTTCTTCGTGCCGGGGCGCGAATGGCCGGTGATGTACGGGCTGTCCGGGAACGTTCCGGCGAGCACGCGCTTCGTGTCTTCCGCGAGTTCCGGCTGGTTCAGCTTGCCGTACGACAGGATCATGATGTGCAGCGCGTCCTCGATCGCCGGCGCGCCCTTGTAGTCCTTGATCGCGAGCTGCGCGCGGTTGATCGCCGCGACATAGGCGCCGCGCCGATAGTAATAGTCGGCCGCGTGCACTTCGTGCGAGGCGAGCGCGTTGACGATGTAGCGCATCCGGGCGGCGGCGTCAGGCGCGTACTTGCTCTTCGGGAACCGGTCGACGACGACCTTGAACGCGTCGTACGATTCGCGCAGTGCCTGCGGATCGCGCTCGCTCATGTCCTGGCCGGAGAAGCGGCCGAACAGGCCGAGATCGTCGTTGAAGTGGATCATCCCCTTCAGGTAGTACGCGTACGGGATATCCGGGTGATCCGGATGCAGCTGGATGAAGCGGTCGACGGCCTGATCGGCGGCTGCCGCTTCGTTGTCCTTCCAGCTGCAGTACGCGACGTTGATCTGCGCCTGTTGCGCGAAACGGCCGAACGGATCGCGACCCTGCAGCGATTCGAAATATTTCGCGCACTTGCCCCAGTCGCCGCCGGACAGTGCGTCCTGGGCCTCTGAGTATAATTTGTTGTTCGACCAGGTAGCCGTCTCGTCCTGCTTCTGCGGCAAGCCGTGGCAGCCGGCGATGAGGGCCGCGGCCGCTACCACCGCAGCTCGGGCGGCGACGGTTTTGGCCGTACGTTTGGTCGAATTCATCATGCTCGCATGTCCTAGCTTCAAGTCTCGGTGACCCAGTCTAAATGACCCGTTCAAGTTCGCAGAATGCCCCGCGGGGCAAGTCAAATCGCGAAGATTATAGCCCAAGCGATCGGCCCGCCGACGCTGCGTCGGGGGATTCTCCCGACGACGATCTCGCTGCAGACGCGATGCAGCCGCCTGTCGTGCCGTCCGCGGCGGCCGACGAAGCGCCGCGCGTCGTCGAAGTGCCGCTGTCGCTCGCCGGTGAGCGCCTCGATAAAGCGCTTGCCCAACTGTTCCCAGAATTCTCCCGCAGCCGCTTGCAGAGCTGGATCGAGGCGCAGCGCGTGCTGGTCGACGGCGCGCCGGCGAAGATCCGCCAGCCGGTGCCGCTCGGCGCGAGGATCGAGCTCGTGCCCGACCTGCTGCCCGAGCAGCTGGCGTTTACGCCGGAGCCGGTGCCGCTCGACGTGATCTACGAGGACGACGCGCTCGTCGTCATCAACAAGCCGGCGGGCCTCGTCGTCCACCCGGCTGCCGGCAACTGGAGCGGCACGATCCTCAATGGCCTGCTGCACCGCTACGGCGACGCGGCGGCCGGCCTGCCGCGCGCGGGCATCGTGCACAGGCTCGACAAGGAGACGTCCGGCCTCATGGTGGTTGCGCGCACACTCGCCGCGCAGACCGACCTCGTGCGCCAACTGCAGGCACGCACGGTGAAGCGCCGCTATTTTGCGCTCGTGTGGGGCATGATGCCCGAAGACGGCACGATCGACGCGCCGATCGGCCGCGATCCGCGCGAGCGCACGCGCATGGCCGTCGTCACCGGCGCGTCGGGCAAGCCCGCGCGCACGCATTTCCGCACGGTTGACACATGCATGTGGCAACGTCAGCCGGTGTCTGCGATCCAGTGCGATCTCGAAACCGGCCGCACGCATCAGATCCGCGTGCACTGCTCGCATGTCGGGCATCCGCTGCTCGGCGATCCGGTGTACGGGCGCGCGCGCGGCAAGCGCTCGGTCGCGCCGCTGCCGGGCGGGTTCGCGCGGCAGGCGCTGCACGCCTGGCGGCTCGGCCTCGTGCATCCGGTGACGGGCAAGACGATGCAGTGGCGTTGTCCGTTGCCGGACGACATGAACGCGCTCGTCGCGGCGCTGGGCTTCGGGCAGGGTGACGAGGAATTCGACGATGAAGACGGTGTCTACGACGATGACGATTTCGCCGGCGATTATCAGGATCACGACGACGATTACGACGATGAGGAGGAGTGAGTGCCGATGACGAACCTGGCGCCGTTGACGTGGCGGGACTGCGTGCAGCCCGACTGGCAGGTGGCGCCGCGCGTGCGTGCGCTGATCACGACGCGCGACGGCGGCGTGAGCGAGGGCCCGTACGGGCGCTGGCAGGATGGCGCGGCGTTGCCGGGCGGGATGAATCTCGGCCTGCATACCGGTGACGATCCGGCCCATGTCGCCGCGAATCGCGCGCGCTTGCTCGCGCTGGCGGGCCAGTCGCGAGCGGCATGGCTCGAACAGGTTCACGGCGCGCGGATCGTGCGCGCGGACGAGGTGATCGAGGCCGCACCGGGTGCCGAGGCGCCCGTGCAGGCCGACGCGAGCGTGACGGACCGCGCGGGCGCGGTCTGTGTCGTGATGGTCGCGGATTGCCTGCCGGTGCTGTTGTGCGACGCGCAGGGGCGGGCGGTGGGTGCCGCGCATGCTGGCTGGCGCGGGCTCGCGGCCGGCATCGTCGAGCAGACCGCGGCTCGCGTCGCGGCACTCGCTGGCGGCGCGACGGATGAACTCCATGCGTACCTCGGGCCCGCGATCGGCCCGCGGGCATTCGAAGTCGGCGCCGATGTGCGCGAGGCGTTTCTCGACACGGCTCCGCAGTCGGAGCATGATGAGACGCGGCAAGCGTTCGTCGCGATCGACGGCGCGCCCGGCAAGTACCTCGCCGACCTCTATGCGCTTGCGCGCCTGCGCCTCACGCGTGCAGGCGTGGCGCACGTGAGCGGCGGGACCGCCTGCACGGTCACCGAACACGCGCGCTTCTATTCGTACCGGCGCGACCGCGTGACCGGCCGCATGGCGGCGGCGATCTGGCTGGCAGATTGACGGCTGACCGCGCGCGCTCGCGCGCGGCTTGGTTTGTTGCGCTGCGAAATCGGTTATTTCGATATTGGCGCGGCAATGCGGCGTTGCATGGACAACCGAATGAATAATCGCGAAGTCAAGTCGATCAAAATATTTTATGTTTCGCCGGAAGCCTTGTCCCGCTTGTTGCGCACGGATTATCTCCGAGCAGAAATGTTCGGTGGTTTGACGCAGTGCTTCACATGGGGAAAACGATAATGATAAAAATACCGCACTGCGGCAGAATCTGGAGACGCCTCTCCAGAGCATGACGGCCCGGCTCGCAGCCGGCACGCCGCGCGCGAGCAGGATTTCACGATTGACGCTCACGAATCACCGGTAAGGCAGGTAATGACAGCATCGAAAAATTCGTCGACGTCCGCTCAGGCGGGCACTTCCGCAGGCAGCACCGGATTCGACCAGGCTACCCAGCCGATGCAGCAGATGTTCGAGGCATGGCTGAACGCCTGGCGCGGTTTCGCCGATCCGGCGCGCGCCGCAACGGCGGCGACCACCGCGAATCCGTTCGCCGCATTCCAGTTCCCGACATCCGTTCCGTTCCAGATGCCGTCGATGCCCGATCTGGGCGCCTTCGGCGGCCTGGCTTCGCCGTTCGCGGGACTGAAGCTGCCGGTGGCCGCGGTCCCGCCGGAGCGGCTCCAGAAGCTGCAGGCCGACTACGCGCGCGATTGCATGACGCTGATGCAGCAGGCCGCCGCGGCGAAGCTCGAGTCGCCTGAACTGAAGGACCGCCGCTTCAGCGCGGATGCGTGGAAGGCTTCGCCCGCGCATGCGTTCGCCGCTGCGTGGTATCTGCTCAACGCGCGCTACCTGCAGGAACTGGCCGACGCGCTCGAGACCGATCCGAAGACGCGCGAACGTATCCGTTTCTCCGTCCAGCAATGGACCGCCGCCGCTGCGCCGAGCAACTTCCTGGCGCTCAATCCCGATGCACAGAAATCGATCCTCGAGACGCAGGGCGAAAGCCTGCGGCAGGGGATGATGAATCTGCTCGGCGACATGCAGCGCGGCAAGATTTCGCAGACCGACGAATCGCAATTCGTGGTCGGCAAGAACCTCGGGTGTACCGAAGGCTCGGTCGTCTACGAGAACGACCTGATCCAGCTGATCCAGTACGCGCCGAAGACGGACAAGGTGTTCGAGCGGCCGCTCCTGATCGTGCCGCCGTGCATCAACAAGTTCTACATCCTCGACCTGCAGCCCGAGAATTCGCTCGTCGCGCATGCGCTGTCGAGCGGCCATCAGGTGTTCCTCGTGTCGTGGCGCAACGCCGATGCGTCGGTCGCGCACAAGACGTGGGACGACTACATGAACGAAGGGCTGCTCGCGGCGATCGACGCCGTGCAGCAGGTCAGCGGCCGCGAGCAGATCAACACGCTCGGCTTCTGCGTCGGCGGCACGATGCTCGCGACCGCGCTCTCGGTGCTCGCCGCGCGCGGCGAACATCCGGCCGCGTCGATGACGCTGCTGACCGCGATGCTCGATTTCACCGACACGGGCATCCTCGACGTGTTCGTCGACGAGGCGCACGTGCAGATGCGCGAGCAGACCATCGGCGGCAAGAACGGCGCGGCGCCGGGGCTGATGCGCGGCGTCGAGTTCGCGAACACGTTCTCGTTCCTGCGGCCGAACGACCTCGTCTGGAACTACGTCGTCGACAACTACCTGAAGGGCCGCACGCCCGCCGCGTTCGACCTGCTGTACTGGAACAGCGACTCGACGAGCCTGCCGGGCCCGATGTACGCGTGGTACCTGCGCAATACCTATCTCGAGAACAAGCTCCGCGTGCCGGGCGCGCTGACCGTGTGCGGCGAATCCGTCGACCTGTCGCGCATCGACGTGCCGACCTTCATCTACGGGTCGCGCGAGGATCACATCGTGCCGTGGCAGACGGCCTACGCGTCGACGTCGATCCTGACGGGCCCGTTGAAGTTCGTGCTCGGCGCGTCGGGCCACATCGCGGGCGTGATCAATCCGCCGGCGAAGAAGAAGCGCAGCTACTGGGTCAACGACAACGATCTGCCCGAATCCGCCGACGACTGGTTCGCCGGCGCGACCGAGCAGCCGGGCAGCTGGTGGACGACCTGGGTCGAGTGGCTCGACCAGTACGGCGGCCGCAAGGTGGCGCCGCCCGCCAAGGCCGGTTCCGCGCAGTTCCCGGTGATCGAACCGGCGCCGGGTCGCTACGTGTTGCAGCGCGATTGACGAAAGACGGACAGCGGCGCACGCTGTCCGGTGCACCGCAGTTTTTTTAACAGGGCCGGTAGCGATGCGCCGTGTCGTGCGGGCCTGGAGGAAAGGGAAATGACGGACGTAGTGATCGTATCGGCCGCGCGGACCGCGGTCGGCAAATTCGGCGGCTCGCTCGCGAAGATCGCGGCACCGGAGCTGGGCGCGACGGTGATTCGCGCGGTGCTGGAGCGTTCGGG
>NZ_CADFEF010000038.1:0-59275 GCF_902833125.1 Burkholderia sp. BCC1640
TCGGCGTCGTATCGTCCGTCGTCCCGTGGTTCACGATCGTGCCCTGCACTGCACCCACGTCGTCATGCGCCGACTCGATCGTCGGCCGATCCGGCGCCGTCACGTCCACCGTCAGCTCGAACGGCTCCGTCAGCGCGCTCTCCATCCCGTTCGTCGTCGACGACGCCGCGATCTCGTGCGCCCCCTCCGACAACGGGGCCGGCAGCTTCAGCGACCACTGTCCGTCGCCGCCCGCCTGCACCGAGCCAACCACCTCTCCGTCCACGTACACCTTCACCAGCGAGCCAGGCTTCGCCTTGCCCGTCACTTCCGGCTGGCGGTCGTCCGTCGTCTGTCCAGGCTGCAGCGGACCCTGCACCGTGCCAACGTGGTCGATCACCTGGTCCAGCGCGATCGACATCTTGCTCGTGTCCACCGTGAACTCGTGCGCATCCCCTCGCTCGCTCGTGTTCCCCGCCTTGTCCGTCACCGTCGTCGACAGTCGATGCGCACCGTCCGACAGCGGCTCCGACGGCCGGAACGTCCACCGTCCGTCCTGTCCCGCCACCGTCGAGCCGATCGCCTTCTCGCCGTCGTAAATCGTCACCACCGCGCCGGCCTCAGCCTTGCCGCTGTATACCGGCGTCGCGTCGTCCGTCGTCGTGCCATTCGCGATCTGGCCCGTCACGTTACCAACGTCATCCAGCAGCGTCTCGTCCTTCGACGCTTCCGGCGCAATCGTGTCCACCACGATCGAATAGTCGCCCGTCGACGGGCTCACCTTGCCATCCGCCGTTTGCGCGGAGGCCGAGAAGCTGTGCGAGCCCTCCGTAAGCGGCGTCTCAGGCCGGTAGTTCCAGCGGCCGAATCCATCAGCTGTCACGCTCGCGACGATCTTGCCGTCGACGAAGATGCGCACGATGCTGCCAGCAGGCGCGGTACCCGTTACGGTCGGTTGCGCGTCGTTCGTCACGCCGTACTTCTCGACGTTGCCGATGTGCGGTTCGACCGCGTCGAACACGCCCGTGATCGACGGCGTAACCGGTACGCCCCCGATCTGCAGCGTAAAGTCGAAGCCGTCGCCGAGCTCGCTCTCATTACCCGCAGCGTCGCGCGCGATCGCGCTCAGTTCGTGGTCGCCCTCCGGCAGCGGCGACGGCGGCCGGAACGACCAATGGCCGTCCGCATCTGCGCGCACACTGCCGAGCAACACCTGTTTGCCGAAGACCGTGTCGTAGATCAGCACGACACTGTGTGCTTCAGCGCTCCCCTTGATTTCCGGCCGCGCGTCGTCGGTCGTATCGTGCGGCTTCAACGGCCCGGTCACGTCACCGGCGTTGTCGATCACATCCGTGATAGCCGGCTTGGCCGGCGGCGTGGTGTCGACGTCGATCGTAAACGGGTCGCTCGCTTGGCTCGTATTGCCCGCCTTGTCCTCTGCGCGCACCGTCAGTACGTGCTCACCGTCCGCGAGCGGCTGGCTCGGCGTGAATGACCAATGCCCCCCCTGGTCGGCAACGGTCGAGCCGATCGCCTTGCCGCCGTCGTAGATCGTCACGATCGAACCCGCTTCAGCATTGCCCGACAGCGCGGGCTTCGGATCGTCGGTCGAGCTGTGATTGTCCAACGGCCCCTGAATCGATCCGACATGATCGACGACCTCGCCGATTGTCGGCTGCTCGGGTGGCGTCGTATCGACGACAATCTGGTATGCACGCGAAGGGGCACTCTCGCGGCCCAAGCGGTCCACCGCCTTCGCAGTGATACTGTGATTGCCGTCCGAGAGCGATTCGGGCACCTGGAACGACCAGGTCCCGCTGTCACCGATTGCAACGCTGCCGATCGGCGTCGCGCCGCCGTTGTCGTAAATATAGATAATCGATCCGATCTTGCCGCGCCCTTCGATCGTCGGTCGATCGTCGTTCGTCACGTCCTGGCGATTGACGATGCCGACGTGCGGATCGGCGTCGTCGATCACGCGGTCGATCAGCGGACGGCTTGGCGGCGACGTGTCGACCGTCAGCGAATAATCGGTCGAATCGCTGGCACGACCGGATGCATCGATCTCGACGATCGAGAACGTATAGTTTCCGTTGGAGAGCGGTTCGCTGAGCGAAAGCGACCATGTGCCGTCCGCACCGACGGTGGTCCGGCCAACGATTTCGGTACCGAGCCGGATTTCGATCGTATCGCCGGCCGTCTGCCCAGTGCCTTTGAATACCGGGGTCTCGTCATCCGTGTAACCCCCGTCCGGAATCGACTTCAACTCGGCGCCATTGTCGTCGTAGACGCCGGCAAGCGATGGTGCAGCGGGCGGAGCAGGCTGGTCCTCCTGCTTCAATTCCGACTGATCTCCGCTCGAGCGCCCGCCTGCGCTGGCCGCGATTCCGCCCGCAAGGGCCGCCACGGGGACGGCAAACGCGGTGCCCAGCGCGCCCAGCGTGCCGAGACCAAGCGATCCCGCCCCCTGCGCAGCCGCCATCGTTTCGGCGAAACCCGGCACCAGACCGGACTGGCTCAGTCCGACCGGCGCATCCACGTTCGCGGCGAGCGCGCCCAGTTCCGCTTCCCCGTCCGCGCTCGAGGAAACGACGTAGTCGTAGTACTGGCCGCCCTCTGCTTCGCCGACCAGTTGGCTGCTCGATCCATAGTAATCCTCGATGATGACCTGCGGCTCGTCCGCACTCGCACCATCCAGGCCAATATGCAGATCCTTACCGACGCGTTTGACCGTGACATGCCGGGGTGCCAGCCCGGTCGATTCGTCGATCAGCACGTATTTTCCGTTGGGAACCGCCTCGAGGACCTTTGGCGCCCCCGCCACACCAGGATTCAGTTCGACGGTTTTATTGATCGCCTTGCCGCTGACGACAGCGAGTTTGATGACACGAGTACTCACAAGCGCTTCCTTGGTTTATTGTTTGCCAATGACTTGAAAAAAAAGACGCACACGGCATTCGCTCCGCTTCCCCAGCAAAGACACAACCATCCACGTCTAAAACAACAGCCAATTCTTGCCATGAACCCGACTACCATCAAGTTGACTCGTCAGAAAATCACATATTTTTTATAGGTCGCCTTGAATCTCAATCAATCTAAATGTTATTCACAATTTATTCCGCAAAATCCTAAGAAAACTCTTAATTATTCAATTCAACAAAGATGAAGCACGGCAAATTAAATCTCCCTGTTACTGTCCGGAAAGCACCTCCCCAATCCCGATCCTCCCGCGAATATCTCGAAATAAGGGCATGAAAAAACCGACTCGTCATGCAATGACGGCCGGCTGTCGAATCACGGCCGTCCCAACGGCCTGACCTGAGTTTCCTACACGGGCTCGGACGCGCCCGCGTGCATCACGTCGATGCGCAACTCACCCTTCTCGAATGCATCGATCAGGAAGAACGGCAAATCGAGCGACCAATGCCCGTCGCGTACGATCGCGTCGTAGCGAAGCGGCCCGTCTGCCCCGCAGGTCATGATGACGGGCTGCGTTTCACCGTCGCCACGCGCGCTCGGGCCTCCGATTCGCCGGTAGCTTGCATTGCTGCCCACATGAAATTCGGCCGTGCGCCAACGCACGGGAGGATGCGGAGGAAACGGCCGGGCGTCGTGAAAACCAAACAGTTCGTCGTGGTTCAGCACGCTGTCGCGAATCGTCGGCCAAAGGACTTCACGCAGAAAGTGCTGGTCGGTGAAGCGACGCTCATCCGGATGTTGCCGTACATAGTCGGCCATCAGCTGCGCCACGGGCGGGAACACGCCACCGCAGCCTGCCCACATGCCGGCGAGCAACAGCTCCGTGTGCGTGAAGTAGTCGCGCATGTGATGAAACCAGCGGTCGCTGCCGATCCATGCGGCAATCGCTGATGTCTCACGCTCGGACAGCAGCGCGTCGGCATCGCGCACCATGAAGCGAGTCACGGACGGATCGTCGAGCACGAGAAAACGCCACATCGTGCCCGGTATTGCACGGCGGGTCACGGCGTCGACGGTCACCACCTGCGCCCCTCCATCGCGTAGACGCGTTCGTACGTGATCAGGCACCGTGTCATCGAGGTACACGCGACAGATCCAGCCCGGGAACAACTCGGCCGCCGTTCGTACGTTCATCACGGCCGTCTCGCCGTAGCGCGGATCGGCGCCGTACAAACTGTAGGCAATCACGTTGCGAGCAGGTTCGCTCGCATCGAAGGACGGCGGCGGCGCAACGGGCACCGTCCAGCGACGATTGCCAGAAAAACGGGCATCCGCGGCCGCGAGCGACCGATATCCGTAATGACGCAGCTCATCGGGCTTGTGCAGCCAGCCGCATACCTCGGCCAATCCGTCTATCCAGGTCGGAGAGACGAGGTTCTGTCGCGCCGGCGGCAGCGCGTCGATGCCTCGATAGACACGGTAGGCCGCATCATGGCGCCCTTCGCGCATCAGGCAAAGTGCGTAATCGCCCAGCACGGTCGGGTTGCCCGGCGCAATCGCGAGCGCGCGCTCGGCGAGACGGCGCGCCGCGCCGTAATGGCATGCGGCCATCGCCACACGAAATTCGTTGGCCAGCGCATGCATGCGCCTTTCGGCCGCGCCGGGGACGTTTGCAGCACGCGGGCCGCGTCCATAAGTAATAGGGGGTCTTCTGCTCATTGCACGAATCGAATGACTGGTCATGGTTTCCGTTACGACGCATACGCGGCTGGAAATGCGTGCTTGCGGCAGTATCTCCGTTCGCAACGCACGAACCAATTTGATTAGTCAGATTTTCACTGCACCGCCTGCGTCCATGCCTCGTCTGCGTGCGCATAGCGTGCATACAGGCCATTGACCCTCACGACGTAGCGTCTCGTTTCGTCGTAGGGCGGGATGCGGCCGCCGTAGCGATCGACCGCCCCCGCGCCCGCATTGAAGGCGGCCAGCGCGAGATCGCGCGAGCCGTAACGTTGCAGCAGGTCGCCCAGAAAGCGGGCGCCGGCCACAATGTTCTGTCGTGCATCGAACAGATCGGTCGCGCCGTATTCTGCGCCCGTGGCCGGCATCAACTGCATCAGGCCGGTCGCGCCTTTGGGTGAAATCGCGCGGCGATCGCCCGCCGATTCGGCATGGATGACCGCCATCAACAATGCCGCGTCCAGCCGAAACGCGTGCGCGATCTCCGCCACGAGCGGCGCCAGCGCCTGCATGCGCCGGTGTGCGTAAGCAGTCACCATCGTCCGCGGCTGCGCGCCGGCGACCGCGAACGTGAGCACCACGCCGCGTCGCGCGGCGGTATCAGGCGCCGCCGCCGTTTGCGCACCGCCGACGATCATCGCTACGCCGTGCGCCATCACATCACCGGCGGCAGCCGCTGGCGGGGCCACGGCGATCATCGCAACCGCCACGCTGCCCCAACACAGTGCACCGACCGGCCGCGCACCCTGCCTATGCGGGCGCGGCCGCCATGCATGCGGCGCGCTCATCGATCCATGACCTGTCCGACCGCACCGCGATAGGCCGACTGCATCCGCACGACGACTTCCGACTCCAACGCGATCGGCCAGCGCCCTGTTGTGCGCCCGTCTTCCAGCTTGCGCCTGCACATGAAGTCCGGCGTGGCGGGCGCACCGTACGGATCCTGGTTCGAATCGACGGGCTCGGTCGGTGACAGGCCATCGCGCGACACCGCTCCGATTGCGTTGACCGCGTAATACACGGCGCGATTCACAAACGGCACGACCATGTCATAGCAGTAGTGCACGCGAATCTTCAACAGGTTGGCGTCCTGGATGTCCGTGCCCGACGCGCGGCCGATTTCCGTCCGGCGATAGCGCAGCAGATCGTTCGGAATTTCAACGACCGTCGTGCGCGTCCGCGGGTCGTAGCGGGCCTGTCCGAAATCGTCTAGTTGCGCACGCGTCGGATTGACGATCGCGATCCGCGCATGCGCCAGCACATCCTGCCTGGCGCGCGCGAGCGCATTTTCAGCACCTTTAGCGCTCGCTTCGTGTGCGTAAAGGGGCGCAAGGCCGCGCGCGAGCGCGCGCTGCATCGGCGCGAGTTCGGCATGATTGACCGCGCCGTCGCGCGCTGCTTCCAACGCCGCCGAATCGAGCGTCGCCTTGGCTTGATACATCAATGCGTATTGCAGCAGGCCGAAGCAGAAGAACAACAATACGGGTGCAACGATCACGAACTCGACGAGAGACTGACCGCGCTGACGCGCACGTTTGAGACGAATCGCCATCGCGTCACGCATCCCACTCAAGGTCCATGCCGACGCCGATCCCATGACGCGCGGCGGCACCGGACGCCATCTCGAGCGTCTTCGCGCCGCGCCAGTGCATCAGGATGCGGCCCGCGCACACCCCGCGATGGACGGCGACGACCCGGTTCGTCCGGCTCACGAACAGCACGTCGATCGCAAAGCGCATCCCGAAGGTGTGCACGGCCCCGCATCGCGCAAGCAGCAATGCTTCGTCGGGGCCGAGCGCATCGCGCCCCAGCAGGCCCTTCATACGCTCGCGCGCCGATTCCGTAACGGCCACGCGCACGCCGGTTACGCGCCCCCCCACGACTAGTACGCGTTGCCTCACAGAAATCCTCCTTGCATGAACTTCATCGCGATCGGGAACCCGAGCACGACGAACGTCACGGGAAAAATGAACACCATCAACGGAAACACGAGCTTGACAGGCGCTTCCATCGCCTGCTTCTCGGCACGCTGGAAGCGCTCCGCGCGCCGTTGCTCCGACTGGAAACGCAGCGTGCTCGCGAGACCCGCGCCCATCCGCTCGGCCTGAATCACGGCACCGACCAGATTGGTGATCTCCTTGATCCCCTGCCGTTCGTCGAAGCGCCGCAGCGCATCGGCGCGATTCAAACCCGACTTGAGGTCGCGCATCACATGTTCGAACTCGCGCCGCAGCGGCCCGTCCGGCCCCTTTTCCACCGCCTTCTGAATCGCGCCGTTGATGTTGAGGCCCGCTTCGACCGCGAGCGTCAGGAAGTCCAGGTAAACCGGCAGCTGCTTCTGGATCGCGGCGATCCGTGCGCGTCGTACGTCGCGCATCCAGATGCGCGGATAGTAGTAACCCAGGAGCACGACAATGGGCGGCGCAAGGAACGAGAACACCCCGAGCACCGCCATCGCAGACAGCGCGAACGACGTCGCCACGGTGGCCGACACGACGCTCAGCGCCACGAACTGGCGCGCCGACATCAGGAAAATCAGGTGCGTGAGCCGCAATTGCAGATCGACCCGCTCGACATAGGCGGTACCGAGACGGTCACCCATCCAGTGCTCGACAACGTTGACGAGCGGCCAGATGACCCTCAGCCCCTTGGGCAACGGGTCGAGATACGCACGGTCCTCTTTCGGCACTGCCTGTTGCACTTGCAAGGCAAATCGCGTCAGCAGGAACAGCACGAACATCGCACCGAAGCCGACAAGCGCCGACATGAACAGAATCATCACTTCACTCCCGGATGACGACGCGGCACGCCCGGCTCATACGTCGATATTGGTAATCTTGGCAATCGCCTTGTAACCGAGGAACTCCATCACCCCGATCACGCCGAGCGTCATCCACCCGATCCGTTCGTGGAACAGAGGAGCCATCGCCTCCGGCTCCATGAAGTCGAGCACGAACATAAGCCCGACCGGCAGCAACGTCATCACCACGCCCTGCATCCGGCCCTGCGACGTCAGCGCACGGATCTTTCCTTCCATCTGCAACTTCGCACCCAGCGTCCGTGCGACCGATTCGAGGGCCTCCGCGAGGTTCCCTCCCACTTCACGCGAAATGGTGACGGCCGCCGTGACCATCAGGAAATCGGGCACCGGAATGCGTTTCTCGATGTTTTGCATGGCGATGTCGAGATCGATGCCGAGACGCAGCTCTCGTACGAGCAGTTCAAGCTCCTGGGAAATTGGCGCCGGCGATTCGGACACGACACTTTCGAGCGCGACCGCGAAGCTTGCTCCCGCGCGCAATGCGCCGGCCATCATCAGCAATACGTCCGGCAGTTGGCGTTCGAGTTGTGCGGTGCGCCGCTTGCGCATGACCGCGAACACGCGGCCCGGCGCCATCAGCGCCACGACGAGTCCGAGGCCCGCGAAGAACACGCTGTCGAACAGCTGATAGGCAAGCAACGGCAGCAGGACGATGGCCAGCAGCGACAGAAAGGCGACGCGCTGGCGGTTCGCGAACACGAATGCCTCCGCAAGCGATGCCTCGAGCTCGTTGACCACGCGCTTCGAGCGCGTGGTGACGGCACGCCGTCCGAGCTTGATCGCCACGACCAGGAAAATCGCAAGCCCGGCGAACACGGCCGCGAGCAGCACGACGATGTTCATGGGTGCGTGAGCTCCGCGCCGCCGGTGAATATCGTCGTATCGACCGGAATGCGCCGGCGGATCAGCTCCTGGTAGAAGTCGGGGACGTAAGCCGTCGGGCGGAACGTGCCCTGCACCTTGCCGTCCTCGCCGAACCCGTCCTGCTTGAATACGAACACGTCCTGCAGCTGGATCACGCCCGACTCCATTCCGCTCACCTCCGTTACGTACGTGACGCGCCGCGAGCCACACGAGAAGCGCGTCTGCTGGACGATGATGTCGACGGCCGAGCAAATCTGCTCTCGGATAGCCTGTACCGGCAAGTCCAGACCGGCCATCAGCGTCATCACTTCAAGTCGCGCGATGCAGTCGCGCGGTGAGTTCGCGTGCGCGGTCGTGAGCGAACCGTCGTGGCCGGTGTTCATCGCTTGCAGCATGTCGAGCGCTTCGCCGCCACGACACTCGCCCACCACGATCCGGTCGGGACGCATCCGCAGGCAGTTCTTCACGAGATCCCTGATATGGACCGCGCCCTTGCCTTCCATGTTCGGCGGACGCGCCTCCAGCGACACGAGGTTCGGTTGGGACAACTGAAGCTCTGCTGCGTCTTCGACCGTCACGATCCGCTCATCATCCGGAATGTAACTCGACAGCACGTTGAGCAGCGTGGTCTTGCCCGACCCTGTCCCGCCCGAGATGATGATGTTCGCGCGCTGCTCGACGGCCGTTTGCAGGAACTCGAGCATATCCGCCGACATGGAGCCGAAATCGATCAGGTCCTCGCCCGTCAACTTGCGCTGCGAGAATTTTCGGATCGTCATGCTCGGCCCTTTCAGCGCGAGCGGCGGAATCACTGCGTTGACACGGGATCCGTCCGACAGACGCGCGTCGACCATCGGCGAGCTTTCGTCGATGCGGCGTCCGATCGGCGCGACGATGCGTTCGATCGCACCGAGCACCGCACGATCGTCAGTGAAGATCACCGGCGACCGCGTCAACTTGCCACGCCGCTCAATGAAGATCTCGTCGTGGCAATTCACCATGATTTCACTAACGTCCGGATCGGCGATCAACTCCTCGAGCGGCCCCAGCCCGATCACTTCGTCGAATACGCTCTTTCGCAACGCATCGAGCGACACGTCGGGCGACCGGAAGCTCGGATCTCCGTTCAGGATCTCGTCGAGCGCGCTGCCCACCGTGCGCCGCAATTCATCCTCGTCCATTCTCGCGACGTTGAGACGGCGCAGATCGAACTCGGCGATCAGGCGCATATGCACCTGCTTTCGCAGTTCGATGCCGGCACGACTGTTGATCGACGACGTCCGTTGATCCGGCGCGACTGACGCGCGACGCGCCGGGCGCCGGTCCCGCCGCTCGGCACGTGTGGACGACGGCGACTCAGCGTCGAACACGGGGGCGGCATGGGCCCCCGGTTTCGCTTGCGCGGATGGCGTGGCCTGTGGCGCGGCTTCCTCGCTCGCCGCCGCCGTGGGCCGCGCCGCAGCGTCCGGCGCACCGCCAGCCGCACGGGGCTGCGTCTCCGTCACCACGCGAATCCTCGTCGTTCCTACCTCGATTTCGTCGGAATCCGTCAGTGGACCGAAATTCTCGACCGGTGAGCCGTTGACGAGCGTGGTGACGATCCCGCCCTGATCCTCGAGATACCACGCGTTGCCGTGTAGCGCGATGCGGGCCTGGATTCGGCCGATCAGCATCCCCTTGACCACGATGTCGCAATCCGGTGACTTGCCGATCGTGCAGACATCCTCGACCTGCACGATCCGCGGCGCGCCGTGACGGGCCTGTACTTGCAAACTCAGCATAACGTTCTCTCCTTTCGAGCGGTCGTCACGGCGCACCGGCAGCCGCCGCGCGGCCGGGCGCCTCTGCATCGACAGCGGAAGCCGGCACTGCCGGACGCCACGTCACCGGCGTTGCGAGAATTGTGTGCAACGGCCGCGCAGGACGCGCGGCCTCGTCCTTCGTGTCAAAGTCGCCCCGCGCGTTCTTTAAGTTCCGCTCGCCCGTCGTCGCTCGTTCGTCCGCCGTATCGGCCGAAGCCGGCCTGGCGTCGGCGCTACCGTCGCCGCGCCCGGCTGGTCCCGATGCGCCCGCCTCGTCGCCGCCCGGCGCAGCATGTAACGGTGCCGGCTGCACTCGAACGGGGCCGAACTGCTGCGGCCGGGTCGGCCCGATCGGATTCAGCGTGCCGTTCGAGCCGCGCGAATCGTCGGCAAGCGGACTCGGATCGCCGTGCTTGTCGTGGAATCCGCGGTTGATAAGGTTGGCGCGCGCGAGCATGTCCGTATTCGGTGCGAGCGTCGGATCCGAGATGAGCGGCGTGACCAGGATCACGAGATCACTGCGCTTCGAACGAAACTCGTCGGACCTGAACAGGCGCCCGATGATCGGTAGCCGCCCGAGAAAGGGCACGCGGCTCGCATTACCAATCGCGTCCGCATTGATCAGGCCGGAAATCGCCATGGTCTCCCCCGCTCGCAACGAGATATCGGATCGCGCGCTACGCGTCAGAAAGCCCGGGTAGCCGCCATAAGACACGGATGGATCGATCTGGCTGATCTCGGTGTCGATCTGCGCGGAGATCACGTTGTTCGCGTCGACGACCGGTTTGATATTCAGTTTGATCCCGTAGTCCTTGTACTCGACGTCGGTCGTACCCAGCGCGCCGGCGCGCGGAATCGGCACCTGCCCGCCCGCGAGGAAGCTCGCCGTGCCGCCGCTCTTCGTATTGAGCTCGGGGGACGCCAGCACGTAGGCATCGCCGTTGTTGACCATCAGGTTGATCATCGAGGTGATCTGCGTCGATATTCCCGCGAAAACCATGCCCGCCGCCGTGGCGGCCTGGCTTCCGATGAACCCTTGCGCACCCGCCTGCGGCCCGGCAATTTTCTGGTCCCACTGAATGCCGAGATTCTCCTGCGCATTCCGCGTGAGTTCCATGATCTGCACCTTGAAGTGGATCGTCTTCTTCAGCGCATCGCCTTCATCGACGATCGTCGCATCGAGCAGATTCGGCACGTCGACGGTCGCTGCCTTGATGCGGCCGAGCATGTCGCGGTGCACCGTGCCGGTCAGCACGATGTTCGGGCCGGATTCCACGACCTGCACGCCGGGGACACCGACCAGGACCAGGCGCAGCTGCGCGGCGGTTTCGTGCACGTTGCCCTTCGCGATGCGCACCGTCGTATTCACTGCGACGCCGTTCGTCGTCCAGACGACGAGCGACGTGATGCCGGGCTTCTCCGCCAGCAACATCAACCGACCATCGACGACATTCGCCGTCACCAGAGTGCCGTCACCGATCGCGATGCGCTTGATCTGGCCCGGTACGTCGATCATCCGGATCTCGCCGCGATACAAATCGAGTACCGCGGCACGCGCCGGCGCGACGTGCTCCTCGTGGTTGATACGTGGCGCGGCGAACGCTTGTGGCATGCCCTGGGCAGCAAGCACGCCGGCCAATGCGCACGACAACACCCTGCTGCGGCGCTCCGCCGCACAATCTATGACTTTCATGAACAACCCGTATTGCGTTCTCGAACGTTACCGCGGCGCGCTGGACGCACTCATTTCGGCTTGCAGGCGGTCTGCAAGCGCGTTTGCCTGCTGATAGGCTCCGCTCGCCGCCCGGGGCCGTGCGGCCGGTTTCGACACCGGAGCCGGCACTGGCGCGCTGCCGGGGATACCGGCATCGGCCGGCGACGCAGCGATCCGCGACAACGTCGCGCTACCTCTGCCGCCGGTGATGATTTCGACGACGTCGCTTTCGGCGACGGCACCGTCCGGCGCGGCCGCGAACAACCCCGGTTCATCAAGCCGCTTCGGCGGCGGCGCGGCACGATCCTCGCTGTTACGGAGGATCAGGCGCAACATGCCGACCTTCTGCGCGAGCACGATGCGGGCGGCCTCCGCGACCGGCACCTGTAACGTGACCGTCGCGTAGCTTTCGCGCTGCGCGCCGTCGGCCATGTCTCGCGCTGCCTCGCCTGCGTCGCGCGGTCGCACATCGTTGCCGGTCGCGAGCACGAGCACATCCGGCATCAATAGCAGGATGGACTGGGCGCCGCCAGCCGCGTCGTTGCCGCCGCTCATCGTCGAATCCGGGTTCTGGCCAATCCAGTAGAGATCCACGTGGTTGCCGGGACGCAGCATCGCATCGGTCGAATTGACCGTGTCGATCTGCAAGGTGAGCGCGCGCGTGCCGGACGGCAGGATGTCCGAGAAGTCGCGCGCCCGCAGCGCATCAATATCCTGCGCGCGCAACGCCCGCCCGCGCCTGACTGGCTTGACGAGCGTCGCGAGCCGGAACTGGTTGAAATCGGCCGCGCGCAGCATATCGTCATAGACGAGATCCGCCGGAATGTCGCGAGCAACGAACACGTCGCTCGTCAGCGGCGTACCGGCCGGTACGTCGGCACGCGGCACGACCACGGAGACGCCGCGCCCCTGATGACGTGTCTCGGCCTCGGCCTTTATGCGGGCCTCGCTGGCCGTGATGTAGCGGTACGTCATCCAGGTGATGCCGCCCGCTGTGATCATGGCAATGCTGACCAGCAGCCAAGTGTTCGCGAACAGCGAACGATAGTTGATTCGACTGAATATCACTGGACTATCCTGACGCGCTTAGGGCAACGACAACGCATAGCTGTATGCGCCGAAGAACGACTTCATCGCGACCAGAAGCGTATTCATGACCGACGTATCGCCACCCACGACGAGTCCTGCAATAATCAATCCAGCGACCACGAAGTACTCCACGTAGGCTTGGCCGCGTTGACGCCGCATGCGGCCAGTCAAACGTTGCATATCAACCACTCTCCATCACATTGATCACCGCCGTGGCTTGTCCAGCCTGTCCGGAAAACACGGCGTCCAGCTTGTACCTACCCTTTTGCATCGCGAGCCCGACATCGGGCGCACGCCGCACGTTCGACTGCGCAACCGTCGTACTCGACATCGTCCGCCATCCGGCACGCACCAGCGCGTCGCGATAGCGCGCGGCATGCTCGTCGGCGCGACCCGGCAACGCGATCACCCACGTGCGTCCCGCTCGCCCGGGATCGCGGCTTTCGAGGTCGGACAGAACACGGCCGGCCGGCAGTGCAGCAACCGACACCGGAATTGCATTCCGCGCCCCGGCAGAGTCGAGCTGCATCACGCTCAGGACGCCGCGGGTCGTGTCGCCGTGCTGGCCGGCCGGCAGTTCGAGCACGTATTGGCAAACGCCGTCGAGCCCGCTCATCGTCCGGCCGCGCGGGCCCGACATCCCGATCGCGGGCAATTCCGCGCGCTCCCAATAGGCGCGGAACGCGCGCTCGACCTGCTCGACCGTCATGTCGAACGTCAGCGCCCAGACCGCGGCCGGCATGCCGTTCAACAGCATGTCGCCGCCGATCGACTGCGCGCGAGCCGCAGGCACCGGCATTCGGTCGCAGGTCTGCGCGCTCGCGTGCGTTCCCGCCCAGACGGTGCCCACCAGCACCCAGCACCGCCACCATGACGCCGCACTCACTTCAGCACCCCCGCAGGCACCACGTCTGCCTCGATTCGGCCCGGCTTGAGGTACGCTGGCCCCAGCACGGTGCCTACACCGTCCATGGCCTTGACGAGCGTCTGCCGATCACGCGTCTGCAGCATCGCGTCGAGCTTTGCCGCCGGCGCCGCCACCTCGGGCCCGATCGCCGACACCAGGCCGAGCCTGCCATCCGGTGTCCAGGTATTGGTCACGAGCGTGGTCGTGTCCTGGAACGTCAGCTGCGCGAGCGACGGCCACAGCCGCTTTGCGCTCTCGCCGCGCAATCCGACATGCACCGATACTCGCCCGTCCTGAGCCGTGCGCGACGCCATCTGCAATGCCACCTCCTGGCGCACGCGCGGCGACTGATAGACGCCGATCGTCTTGTTTGCGAGCTTCGTCGTTCCCGCAGTCAGTCGATCGGTCGCGCGCGTGGATACCGCGATGTCGCGCGCCGATTCGACGAACGCCGCGCCACCCGGGTCGCGCCACGCGGCCGGCAACGCCGCCGACAGCGCAACACTGCCGTCGCTGCTTGACAAGGACGTGCGACGCGGCGCAACGACACGCGCAAGGAACTCGTTCAACAGCACGTCGTCCGTTTTGGTCACGGTTTGCGCACCCGCGCCGAATTTCTGATACCACCAGCTGTCGGAGCCCGTGCCCGCGTCGTCCGGATTCGTCCATACCGTGCGCTCCCATGCAACGTAGCGCGAGCCAACCAGCACCTTGTTACGCACGTCGTTAAGCTTGCCGAGCATCGCCATCGCGAGGAACCCGGCGACGAACACCAACCCGAGCCCGGCGACCATTTCGACCATCGCCTGCCCGCGTTGACGGCGCACGGAAGGCCTCCTGTACCGACGGTTCATCGCCCCCCTCCACTCGCCCGCGCTTCCTCCGGAACCGCAGCCAGCCGCGCTTCCCAGTACGGACTGAACAAGCTCGGGTACTCGGTTCGCCGGTCAGTGCGCGACCAGTTGGAGGGGTAACGCAGCAATCCGTAGACAGACCGCAGCCCCTTCTCGTCCGGCCTCACGAAATACGCCTCCCCGGAGGCGACGGCCATCAGCGGGCGCGGATCGTGCGAGAGCGCGAGTCGCCCGCCGCCGAGCAGGCGCGAATCGCTGATCGTCGAGCCCTGCGCGCGTGCCACGCGGATCGTGATGCGTGGCGCAGCGCTCGCCACGCCTTGTCCAGCCAGATCCCGATAGGGTTGCAAACCGCCATTCATGCTCATCGTCATGCCCGGCCCCGCTGCGTACTGCGATCGCATTGCCGACGACACCCATCCTGGCGAACCGCTTGGATAGCCGAAATTCAGGTACCCGCCATAGCCATACCAGCTCTGATAGCTCATCGCATTGCCGTTCCCCGCGCCCGCCCGGCCTTCCGTACTCGTGTCATCGATGCCCGCCCTGACGATCGTCTCTTCCCGACGTTCCCAGTGCCCCTTGGGGACAGGTAGTTCGCCATCACCCTGTTCACCCGCTTCGGTTGCCTCGCCCGCTTCGCCCTCTTCACCCACCTCGCTCTCGGGCGGCTCGTCCTCGACCCAGACCCATTTCGTGTAAATCTCGATGCAGTCGTGCGCGGTCCAGACGCGCGTCATCGCGCCATCGATGGCCTGCCACCCACTGCGATCGGGCCGCAATTGCGTGCCGCCATCCATCCTCGAACGACGACCGACGCTTCCCCAGCACCCCGGTACGAACCCACTCCCAAACTCTTCCACCGGCCGACTGCGCACGAAGTCGCCAAGCGTGCGGGCGTCAGCCACTACGTCGGCGAACCGATCGTCGTAGCCCGCACGCGGGTTGAACGTTGTCGAATGCGTCCGCCACGCGGCGAATTCCGTTCGAGATAGCCGATCGTCGAACGATCCGTCCATGACACGCGTATTCGGTTCGTTAACACGTGCGATCTCATCGGCGAGGTTGGGTGCACCGGCAAGCACTGCTTCGTGATACGCACGCTGCGCGCTGCTCAACGCCGCGATGATCGTGTCGAGACTGCGCGCCATACCCGGAAGATCGGAATCCAGGCGCTGACGCACCGGATGAATCATGTCCCTCGCCCGGCTCTTTTTCACGAACCAGTCATCCGCGCCACCACTGTATTGATCCGCCAAACGATCCGAACGCGAGCCGGGAGCAACATGTTCGTCCAGCATGTCGACGAACGATTTCAGACTGACCATCTGCGCGACTGCAGCTTGATTAGCAACCATGGCGCGATTGGTGTACGCGGAAAAGTTGTAGTCGCGCGCCTGCATCAACGCGACCGCATACGCCCCCGCATCCGCCGTGTTCTGCAACTTGATCTTGGCACTGGTCAGCTGGAGCGAATTGAACGCAAGGTTGAGCGCAACGCCGCCCACGACCAGAAACAGCAATGCGGGAACGAGTGCCTGCCCGCTCTCGCGGGCAGGCACCACTCCGCCTGAACAGGTACGGAACACCATTGCTTATGAGAGACGGCGTGTGTTACTTGCCACCCGAACTGTTGATCGAGTCGTTGGTGTAGCTGCCGAGGCCCTTCGTCTTGCCCGCCTCGGTCGTCGCCGTTCCCGCGTCAGCCTGCGCCGAGCTGATGTTGGACTGGCCGCTCTTGCCGGACAGCTCGGTTGCGAGACCCGCGGTCTGATCGCGCACCGTCTTGCCGAAGAATGCATACACGGCAATCGCCGACACGGCGATCAGCGCAACGATAATGATGTACTCGGTCATCCCCTGACCCAGCTGTTTACGAATTCGACGACGATTTTCCGCATTAAATTGTTTCATCAAAGGCATAACAGTATTTTCCAATCAAAAAATAAACGACGACCACCGACATATAAAAAACTCGCCACGCGCGAAATCACGAAAGCACCGATACTGCGATTCCAGCGCCCGGAATTCGACCAGTAACTGGCGCCACACTCCCCCGACTCGCGTGATGAGCAACATCAATCCACGCCGACGGCATTGATCGACCAGCGCAGTTCGGACTCGGCCCCACCGCGGCCACCCGGCATACCTCGCCGACGCATCTGCCACGAACAGCAGAATGCTATCGCCGCGATCCCTTGAATGACAGTTGATTAGTCAGATTTTTTGTCTCGATAAAAATTTATTACCGCTCGCGAGACCGCATCAGCCTAGGAGTTATAATTTCATTCATCCAATCGACAGTCCTGTTTTCGTCGCCATGGAATCCATCAATTTCTGAATTTTTCATTCGCCGGTTTCTCCACCGGTTTGTCTTGTTCAAGACGATCCGCAGCCATTCGGCTGAAGATTCTTTTTTCGAACCGCTGTCAATTCGCGATCGCGGCAATATCCCTGCGCCATCCTCGGGCCAGACACATCCCAGGCATTGGCGCCCGTCCAAATGAGTTCCCCATGACGTGGCTGCTTTTCATTTTGCTTGGCGGTGTGTCGGGCCTGCTGGCGACGTTCGCGGTTGCATATCTGCCAGGTGCCCTCGAACGCGACGGTGTACCAGTGCCCACTAGACCCGCGCACGGCACAAGTTGCGACCACTGCGACCGTATGCTGACACCGCTGGAGCGCGTCATATCGATCCGACTGCTGCGTCTCGCACCCAGTTGTTTTCGCTGCGGCGAACGTCTCGCGACACTGCTACCGTGGGTCACCGCCGCGTGTACGTTTTCGGCGGTTCTCGCGTGCTTCGCTTTTGGTCCGACGTTCGCGGCGGTGGCCGCGTGCGGATTCAGCGTGTCGCTCGTTGTGGCGAGCATCATCGACATACGGTATCGGCTGCTGCCCGACATGATCACCTTGCCGCTGTTGTGGGCTGGCTTGATAGTGAATCTCGCGGGCGTGTTCACGACGGTATCTAGCGCAGTGATCGGCGCAGTCTGCGGGTATCTGGTGTTGTGGACGCTCTACTGGCTGTTCAGGCTGCTGCGTGGTGTCGAAGGAATGGGATATGGCGATTTCAAGCTGCTGGCCGCGCTCGGTGCGTGGCTAGGATGGGCGTCACTCCCATGGATCGTCGTCATATCGTCGGTTGCCGGCGCAGTCGCCGGCATCATACTGATCGCCACCGGGCGCAATCGCGCCGACACGCCGATTGCATTCGGCCCGTTTATAGCCCTTGCGGGCATGGCGGTGCTCTATTCACGCTGCTTGCCGGCATGACGTGCGGAATGAAGGACATGCACTGTCACGTTGTTAGGAGCGATCGCGTAGGACAACGGAATGACGAGTGACGTCACTCTATCGCGAACACCATTTCCCAGCGGGGGTTATCGTGCAATGCGGCACCGTCGCTAAGCCGTTCAGACCGCCGGCAGATTCCGAAAGGCATCCGAGGACAAATGCGGGCGGACGCGTATACAAAGCGCTTCATTGACACCCGCGGTCGACGATACCCATCGGGGACTGTCTCACTCTCCAGCCGTCACGATTGTTCCCGGCACCAACTCACGCCCCGCGGAAGCAGTCGGCTCGAATATCAATACCATGTCTCCGCGATAACTGGCATTGGCTGGCGACGCCTCGCTGATGGCAAGTACTTTCGCGCTGATCTTCACTTGACGGACTTCGTCGAAACCACCGAAACCGTCGCATGCGGGTTTTTCCAGCGTTAGCACGCGACCGGCATTGGCAACAATTTCAACGTCGCCCGACTTGCCCATTAACTCGACTTTCGCATTGGCCAGATCGCCGCGGCCATTCGATAACCGCAGTGGCTGCTGCAGCGTGACGCGCACGTCGGGATCCGTCGTGCGGATATGGATCGGCACGGTCGCCGTCAACGCCGGACCCGAACTGCCAATCGCGGTCAACTCCACCACGCCATACGCAGTGCGGTCAAGTTTCGTTACGAACAGGCTGTCACCGATATGGGTTACCAGTTTGACCTGCTTGACGACCGTGTGCGATGTCTCCGGACCCGCATGGGCGATCATTGTCAGCGCTGAACACAGGCCAACTACTGCAACACATCGGCCGAATCTCATCTTTCACCCCGATTTGAGGATAGGCTGAATTCATTCTCGTTCACCCGCATCCATTCCAAACTGCCCAACAGCGCGGCGAACAACGCTCTTATCTCAGTATTAAGATTCATAAGCGCTCCGTCAACTGACATCCGGCAGAGAAAGAGGGGCTCGAACGACAGCTAACGGCATGCCTCGCCCCGTACCGACTGACAACTCGCATTCCGCGCATATCGCGACGCATGCACTTGAGACATCACCCGCGAATGCCTTGGCGATCGAGATCGGTGCCAGCCTTCGTTCAAAGGATGTGATCCTGACGCTGTCGAGAATCATGCGACTACGCGGCAGGGTCGCGTTCATATGTTCGGACATCCGAGCTGTTTTGAATCGGTTCTCGACCATATCTTGAAGGCATAATGCATCGCTCCAGCGCGACCTCGGTGACCACGGAAGCCTCAACGTCGGGTTTCTTCGAAATAACGATGCAAGCTAGATTGCACGGCGAGCCGCCGGCGTTCGGCTGATGAACGTAAGCGCTCTGCCGGTTCGAGCGAGGCACTTCGATGCTGAATGATGGAAGTCAGCAGCACTACGCAGCAGGCACGCTGGTTTGGACGCGAGGGCGCCTGTAACACTCGGTGCGATTCACATGAAGATGTGGTCACTTCGCAAGGCGCGTAGATGTGTTTAGCAAACCTCACCGAGAACAACTACTTCGACGCCGGGGGGACCTCGATAACGACGACAACAGTCTGCGCGTCAGCCATTCGGCGAAATACACGAGCCCGCTGATCTCCGGCTTCCAGTTCGCCGCGCTGTACGGCTTCGGCGGCGTCGCGGGCGCGACCGGCAGCGGCCGCACCTACAGCTTCGGGCTGAGCTACGCGAACGACACGCTGTCGTTCGGCACCGGCTATTTCTTCGCCAATGGCGGCTCGACGGTCGCGAGCGGTGCGATCGTGAGGCCGCGACATCGGTCGGCTCGTATGGCGTGAACTCGGGCACCGATACGCAGGAACGCTGGGATCGCCGGCATCCGCCACAAGTTCTGACGGTACCGTCCCGTCGCATTGACCCGGCGCCGGCACACCTTGATGTGCGTCGACTCAATGCCGGCGCATTCCACCGAACCCGTGCTCCCCGCCGACAAAGGCCGGGCCACGATGAAAGCCGCTGCCCATCGGAACGCCGACGCGGCCACGCATGCCCCCGTCGAAATGACCGACGTGACCGAAGTGGTCGAAGTAATGGCGATGATGGAAACGGTCGATGAAGACGAAACTGACACCCGTGCCGACGAATACCGCCGGCCCCCAGTACCATGGGTCGGCGTACGGATAAGCGGTGTCCGGATACCACACGATGGTACCGTCCTGGCTTTGCATCATCTGCCAGGTGCCGTCGCTTTGCCGGCACGCGCGCCCGACGATCTGCTGTTCCGTGCCGTCGATTTCCGCTTGCACGACGACCGCACGGCAACGGGCGCCCTCATCCGGCGTGTCGTCGTACGTTTGCGCAAGCACGCACATGGAGCAGCCGAGACAAACGACGCCCATCCCGACCCGAAACAAGTTGCACATGATCGGCTCCCGCATGATTGCCCCGACCACCCGATCCTTGGCATCACGAACGACCCGCGGCTTCGTATCGGGTCACCCGACCATTAGACGATGTAGCGTGCCGGATTATTCCAGGGGTCGGGATGCGAATGCGCGACGGAGGGACCGTCGGCGATCATGCGCGCGGCGAGCGCCGGACGATGCAGTACACGCCCGCCGCAACGACACCGAACGCCACATGGGCGACCAGCGTGATCGCGCCGCGCACTGCGGCGAACCACGGGAACACCGCGGTCAACACATGCAGGTTGATGCCGTAGAGAACGCATCCGAATGCGCCGCCAGCAAGCAGCGCGACGCCCGGCGACAGGCTGCGGACCATTCTCGCCAGCACGGCCGCATAGGCAAGCGACAGCGCGGCATGCACCAGCGTCGCCACGCCCATGATCGTCGGATCGAAGCCCGCTGACGCACCGAGCACGGATCGCCCCATCACGAGGGCGGCCGTCAGGCGCGCGTCGCGAAGCAGGTTGTGAAAGGCGTCTTCTCCGGCGATCGGCCAGAGCAGCAGCTCGACGACGGTCGAGCCGAACGCCGCGCCGAACGCTGCCCAGAGAATCGGGACCGCACCGGTCTGTTTCAATTGCCCTCCGCGGCGACGGCGCGCCGTGCGCGCCTTACAACGGGCGTTCGCAATCCGTCCAGTACGCGAACGGATCGCGATGCTTCGGGTAGTGCTCGTCGAGCCATTTCAGCAACGTCGCACGCGCGTTGTCCAGATCGGCCTTCGACGACGACGTCGTCATCTCGTGCACTTCGACGGACTTTTCCCGATCCATCACGTAGCAGTTCCAGTCGGGGCCGTCGAGATCCGGATCGTCGGACGCCTTCGACGACTTGCGCCAGCCGAACCCCTTGCGCGCATCGATGTAATAGCGCGGATGCACTTTCAGATACGACATCTCGCCGCCCTGTAGGCTGCTTTCCGCGCGCAGCACGTCGCGTTCATCGACGATCTGCGTGACTTCCGGCAGCCGGCGCGAGCGCCAGCCGGCCGGCAGCGTCGCCGTCGCCCGCACGGCGTCGTACGGGCCCCACGCGAGGCCCCAGGCTTCGGCCATGCGCTTCATGAACGCATCCGCGCCCGGATAGCCGCGCAACTGGATTCTCGTCGACAACGTGACTTCGACGCGGCCGTCGGCGCCCGCGGGGTCGCCTGCCGCTTCGAACGGATTGCCCGGACGCGACGCGCGCTGCTGCGCGTCTGCGGGCGCCATGCCCGAAAACAGCTGGTCGAGCGCCGCACGCGCTTTCGACGACTTGTCTGGTCTATTCATTACTCACTCTCTCCCTCTGCATCCGCACGTCTGCAAAAACTGTCGATTCTCGTTCATCTTCGGATCTCGCGGTTTTCCGCGGTCGCATTGTCGACGATCCCATGGCCGCGGTCGAGCACCAGCGGCGTCGACGCACGTTGTGTCGCCGGTCCCGACGCTGCCGTCGCCTACGCCAGCGCCGCCCGCATCCGCTCCATCAACGCAAGCACTTCCGGACGATTCTCGCCCTTCGCATGCACGAAGTGATACCTCAGCAGCGACTCGACCTCATGCCGGCTCACGCGCACGAGCGCGCTGCGCTTGAGATACGCATCGGCGAGCGGCATCCGCGCCAGGGCCACGCCGAGCCCGGCTTCGGCCGCCGCGAGCACCAGGTTGTAGTCCTCGAAGCGGCGATCCTGCGCGCGCGGCTTGAACGGAATGCCGAGCGCGTCGAACCAGGTACGCCAGCCCGTCACGTCGGAGTCGTGCAACAGCGGCATCTCGAGCAGCGCGGCGTCGCCGTTTCGACGGCGCAGCGCGGCCAGTTGCGCGGCGAGCCGCGGATGCGCGACCGGATAAAGCGTCTCCGGCATGAACTCGCGCGTCTCGAGCCGACGCCAGTTGCCGCGCCCGTAACGGATCGACAGATCCGCTTCGCCGGCGGCGATATCCACGTTGCGAACCTCGATGCCGAGCTCGATGCGCAACGCAGGCGCCTCGCTCTCGAGCGCATGCTGACGCTCGAGCAGCCAGAGCTGCGCGAACGCCGGCACCACACTCATCCTGACCAGTCGCGGCGTGCGTGGCGAGCGCCACTGATCGGCCGCGCCGTCGATGATCGCGAACGCCTGTTCGATCCGGCCGATGAAGCGCTGGCCATCCGGCGTCAGCCGCACGCCGCGCGCATGACGTTCGAACAATGCCATGCCCAGCCAGTTCTCGACGGCCGCCACGCGCCGGCTGATCGCGCCATGCGTGACGCCGGAGGCATCGGCCGCCGCCAGAAACGAACCCTGGCGCGCCACCGTGCAGACGGTCTCCAGACTGGCCAGCGGCGGACGCGGGCCGGGTGCCGACGCGAGGGCCGGCAGCGCGTCCGCCACACGCTGCCGCATGCGCACCGAGCTGTGAGCCATATTCATACCCGCATGTTGATCTGTGCGCTAGCTTAACATCTGACCACGCCGCACCATTGCCGCATGAACACGCTTTCTTCCCCCTCGTCGCGCGGCGCGCGACTGCCGCTCGTCGCGGCCGGCGCGGTGGCGTTCACGATCGTCTCGTGGGCCTCCGCCTTCCCGTTCATCCGGATCGGCCTGCACGGGCTGGCCCCGCTGCAGCTCGCGGCCGCACGCTTCGCGACCGCGGCCGTGCTCGTGATCGCATGGCTCACGTGGCGGCGGCCTCGACTGCCGGCCACGGGCGACGCGGTGCGCTTTCTCGTCTGCGGCTTGCTCGGCATCGCGCTCTACAACGCGCTGCTCAATACCGGCGAGCAGACCGTGTCGGCGGGCGCCGCGAGCTTCATCATGAACACGCTGCCGATCTTCACGGCGGTGCTGGCCGCGGTGTTTCTGCGCGAACGCTTCAATCGCTGGGGATGGCTCGGCTCGCTGGTCAGCCTGGCCGGCATCGCCGTGATCGCGCACGGACAGCCGGGCGGTCTCGTCCTCGGCTCCGGGAGCACGCTGATTCTCGGCGCGGCACTGTGTTCGGCCAGCTATTTCGTGTTGCAGCGGCGGCTGATTCCCGTGTACGGCGCGCTGCCCTGCGCCGCCTATACGCTGCTGGCGGGTGCGGTGCTGCTCACGCCATGGTTGCCCGGCGCGCTCATGTCGCTCGGCGGCGGGGCTTCGCGCGACACGGTGCTCGCCGTCCTGGTGCTCGGCGTCTTTCCCGCCGCGCTGGGCTACGCGACGTGGACCTTCGCGCTCGGCCACTTCGGCGCGGCACGCGCCGCCAATTTCCTCTATCTGACGCCGGCGGTCGCGACGGCATTGTCGATGGCGCTGACGGGCGAGCGCCCCGGCATCGAGACGGTGTGCGGTGGTCTGCTGGCAATTGCCGGCGTGATACTCGTGGCCTTGCGCGGACGGACATAGGCGAGCGGTTTCGTCGGACGGCAAGACTTGCTCGAGGAACGACGGGGGCGCGGTTCCGCGAAGCCGGGCCCCGTCGGCTGCAAAACTGGGCACACATGCAGTTCGACACCGCGCGCCAATTCATCGACGCTGGCGGACTTGACCGTTAGTTGCACCAATCGGATGGCCGATTTGCTGCGGCGTTCGTGACGATGAAAGTGTGCAGACAAACCGACCGAACAGTTCTCGATTGATTGCATTGCACTGTCCATGGTCATCGGTGGCGGTCCGGTCGAATAATCGGAGCATTCGACGGTACAAAACAGCCACATCTGCGCGAAAAGCGGCGCAAGCGCATCACATTTGCGCAAGGCTGGGCAATTCGCGCAAGCGGGCACAAACGGGTTCGGATATATTCATACCAATTACATGTCGTCAGACGAAATCGCCGGCCTCGACGGCCCGGCGACATGCAAGCCGAACCCGTCATGGGTCACGGAGACTTGTCCGGCTCGCCGATCGCCTCACGAGGGCGCGCGGCCGACCGGGCGGCAATAGAAATATCAATCAACCGAGATGGCAGATGGAACGAAGCATTGTCGGCATGCGCTGCAAACCCCTGATGACCGTCGCACTTGCCGCCGCCGCATTCGCGGCCGCATCGGGCGCGATGGCCGACCAGGTCGTGAAGATCGGCAGCGTCGAACCGACGACGGGCGGCATTTCGCACCTCGGCAAGGACAACGAGAACGGTGCTCGCCTCGCGGTCGAGGAGATCAATGCGAAGGGCCTGACGATCGGCGGCAAGAAGATCACGCTGCAGCTCGACGCGCAGGATGACGCGGCCGACCCGCGCCAGGCCACGCAGGTCGCGCAGAAGCTCGTCGACGACAAGGTCGTCACCGTCATCGGCCACCTGAACTCGGGCACGTCGATTCCGGCGTCGAAGATCTACAGCGACGCCGGAATCGTGCAGATCTCGCCGTCGGCCACGAACCCCACCTACACGCAGCAGGGCTTCAAGACGACCTACCGCGTGGTCGCGACCGACGCGCAGCAAGGTCCGGCACTCGCGAGCTACGCGCAGTCGAAAGGCGTGAAGAGCGTGGCGGTGATCGACGATTCGACCGCGTACGGCCAGGGCCTCGCGAACGAATTCGAAAAGAAGGCGAAGGCGCTCGGCCTGAAGGTGCTGTCGCACGATGCGACCAACGACAAGGCCGTCGACTTCCGCGCGATTCTGACGAAGGTCAAGGGCGAGAACCCCGACGCGATCATGTACGGCGGCATGGACGCCACCGGCGGCCCGCTCGCGAAGCAGGCGAAGCAGCTCGGCCTGCGCGCGAAGATCCTGTCCGGCGACGGCGTGTGCACCGACTCGCTGGCCGAGCTGGCCGGCCCGGCGGCCGACAACGTGCTGTGCTCGCAGGCCGGCGCGGCGCTCGAGAAGATGCCCGGCGGCGCGGCGTTCCTCGCCAAGTACCAGAAGCGCTTCAACCAGGGCATCAAGTTCGACGCGCCGTTCGCGTACGACGCGGTCTATATCGCGGTCGACGCGATGAAGCGCGCGAACTCGACCGACCCGGCGAAGATCCTTGCGGCGATGCCGTCGACGAAATATGAAGGCGTGATCGGCACGACGACGTTCGACGCGAAGGGCGACCTGACGCACGGGATCATCTCGATCTACGGCTACAAGAGCGGCAAGAAGACCTTCCTCGACCAGGTGAAGATGTAACGCCCCGCGACGCCGGCACGACGGGAACGCCATCCGTCGACGCCGGCGCCGCGCGGAGCCGATTCAAGTTTTGCGGAGATGAAGCGACATGTGTGCAATGGCGTATGCGGAATTTCAACAGGAGTTGAAGAAAGCGCAGTTGACGGCTCGGGAATTCGCCCGTCTGATCCGTATGAACGAAAGTTCCATCACGAACTATTCGAGCAAGGGCACCGTCCCTTCCCACCTCGCGGTCATCGCGACCCTGATCGGCGCGCTCGCCGCGCACGAGATCGATTTCCGGCACGTCATCGGTAAAACGGGCATCGAGCCGAAACGGCCGCGCGGCGTCGGCGCGTTTCCGGCAGCGCGCAAGCCGCGCGCCCGGAAGACCGCGAAAGCCGGCGCCTGAGCCAGGGCGGGCGTCAGTCGCGGCATCGCACGTGCCGCTCGATCCGACGCGTGCGCTGCCGCATCACACTCACCACCGCCCGTCACCCCGCCGCAGGCACGTGATCGAGCAGCGCCTGCAGCGGATGACGCAGCTGCCGGGCGGACATGCGCTTCACCTGGCTGCGGCACGAATACCCGGTCGCCAGCGCTTCGCCCGCCTCTTCCGGCGCATCGACATGCGCGGCCCACGATTGCGCATAGATCGCCTGCGACGTCTGCAGGTTGCGCGCCTCGTGCCCGTACGTCCCCGACATCCCGCAGCACCCGGCCGCCTGAACCACCAGACGCAGCCCGCGACGCGCGAACACCTGCGCCCACTGCTTGCCGCTGTCCGGCGCGTTGGTCTTCTCGGTGCAATGCGGCAGCAGCCGATACACCGCCGATACGTCGCCCGAACCCGCGCCCGCCGCGGCTTCCGGCAGCGCGTGCAGCAGCCACTCCTGCGGCAGCGCGACCTTCGGCACGTCGGCGAGCCCCGTCACCTTCAGGTATTCCTGCCGATACGTGAGCGTCATCGCCGGATCGAGGCCGACGAGCGCGACACCCGATCGCGCGAGCGCGGCCAGTTGCGTCGCGTTGCGAATCGCCGCCTGCTCGAACGCGCGGAGGAAGCCCTGGACGTGCAGCGCCTTGCCGTTCGGCGCGAGCGGTGCGAGCCACACCTGGAAGCCGACGCGCGCGGCCAGCTCGATCAGCGTCGCCAGTTGCTCGGTGTCGAAATAGCGCGTGAAGGTATCCTGAACGATCACGACGCTGCGCGTGCGCTGCGCATCGTCCAGCGCGGCGAGCGCCCGCGGATCGGCCGGCCGCACGTTCCACTGCCGGATCACGGCCGCGAGGTCGAAGCGGCTCAGGAGCGGGCTGTCGACCATGCCGACGTGCCGCTCGAGCAGCGTGCGCACCCAGCCGGCACGCATCAGGCCGTTGTACAGCGCGGGCACGCGCGCCATCCACGGCATCGTGAATTCGAGCGAGCCGATCAAATAGTCGCGCAGCGGCCGCTGGTAACGCTGGTGATACAGCTCGAGAAAACGCGAGCGGAGCTCGGGCACGTTGACCTTGACCGGGCACTGCCCCGCACACGACTTGCACGCGAGGCAGCCGGCCATCGCGTCGTACACCTCGTGCGAGAAGTCGGCTTCGCCGTCGCGCGCGGCGCGGCTGTTGCGCCAGCGCGCAACGAGGCCGGGCAGGAACGGCTGTCGCGCGCGCGCCGCCGCGACGACGTCGACGCCGGCCTGTCCTTGCAGACGCAACCATTCGCGCATCAGCGACGCGCGCCCCTTCGGCGACTGCACGCGCTCGCGCGTCGCCTTCCACGACGGGCACATCGCGTCGTCCGGGTCGAAGTTGTAGCACGCGCCGTTGCCGTTGCAGTGCATCGCCGTGCCGTAGCTCTGCCACACGCGCTCGTCGATCTGCCGGTCGTGGTCGCCGCGCGTCGGCACTTCGTCGATCTTCAGCAGCCGCAGCGTGTTGTCCGGCGGCGTCGCAATCTTGCCCGGGTTGAACTGGTTGTGCGGATCGAACGCGGCCTTCAGTTGCTGCAGCGACGGATACAGCTCACCGAAGAACGCCGGTGCATATTCGGAGCGCACGCCCTTGCCGTGTTCGCCCCATAACAGGCCACCATGCCGCTGCGTGAGTTCAGCAACCGCGTCCGACACCGGTCGCACCAGCGCGGCCTGCTTCGGGTCCTTCATGTCGAGCGCCGGGCGCACGTGCAGCACGCCCGCGTCGACGTGGCCGAACATCCCGTATTGCAGCCCGTGGCCGTCGAGCAGCGCGCGGAATTCGGCGATGTACGCGGCGAGATTCTCGGGCGGCACCGCAGTGTCCTCGACGAACGGCTGCGGGCGCGCCTCGCCCTGCACGTTGCCGAGCAGGCCGACCGCGCGCTTGCGCATCGCGTACACGCGCTTCACCGCATCGTCGCCGGTCGCGAGCGTGTGACCCAGCCGCTCGACGCTCGTGTCGGTGCGCAAATGCTCGACGAACGCGCGCACGCGCGCATCGACGTCGTCGGCATCGTCGCCGCTGAATTCGATCAGGTTGATGCCGAGCGTCGGACGCGCATCGTCCTGCGGAAAATACTCGGCCACGCTGCTCCACACGAAATCCTTCATCGCGAGCATCAGCACCTTCGAGTCGACCGTCTCGATCGACAGCGGCTTGAGTTCGAGCAGCGCACGCGCATCGCGCAACGCGTCCATGAAACCGGCGTAGCGCACGTTGACGAGCACCGAATACTTCGGGATCGGCAACACGTTCAGCTTCGCCTCGACGACGAAACCGAGCGAGCCTTCGGCGCCGCACAGCACGCTGTTCAGGTTGAAGCGGCCGTCCGGTTCGCGCAGATGCGCGAGATCGTAGCCGGTCAGGCAGCGATTGAGCTTCGGAAACTTCGCGTCGATCAGCGCCGCCTTTTCGTCGCTGATACGGCGCGCGGTGCGATACACCTTGCCGATGCGGTCCTGCTGCACGCAGCGGCGTTCCAGTTCGTCATCGGCGAGCGCGTCGCTGTGCAGCTGCTCGCCGCCCATCAGCACGAAGTCGAGCGCCAGCACGTGGTCGCGCGTCTTGCCGTACGTGCAACTGCCCTGCCCGCTCGCATCGGTGTTGATCATTCCGCCGACCGTCGCGCGGTTCGACGTCGACAGCTCGGGCGCGAAAAAGAGGCCATGCGGCTTCAGCGCGGCGTTGAGCTGGTCCTTGACGACGCCCGCCTGCACGCGCACCCAGCGCTCGCCGGCGTTGATTTCCAGGATCCGGTTCATGTTGCGCGACAGATCCACGACCACGCCGTCGGTCAGCGACTGCCCGTTGGTGCCCGTGCCGCCACCGCGCGCCGCCACGGCGACGTCGCGGTGCGCGGGCTCGGCGAGCAGGCGCGCGAGCAGCCGCACGTCGTCCGCATGCGCGGGACAGATCACCGCCTGAGGCAGGCGCTGGTAGATCGAGTTGTCGGTCGCCTGCACGGTCCGGTTCGCATGGTCCGAGCGGATTTCACCGGCGAATCCGGCCGCCTGGAGGGCGGCGAGAAAGTCGCGATAACGCCCCTCGGACGGGCTGACGGGACGGGGCAACGAAGCGATCGACATGGGATGAAAGCGCAGTGTGGATGGAGCGGCGCGTGGCTTCGCTCGGAAACATGAGTTTTGAGCAAGATTCCCCGCAACACTGAAATCCAGTATCTTGCGAATCATCGCGAGAAACAAACGAATTCTCACCCGGCAAAACTTGCATAAAACTCATGAATTATCGCCGCCTGACTCCGTCCATGTCGTTGCTGCTGGTGTTCGAAGCCGCCGCGCGCCACGAAAGCTACACGCGCGCGGCCGACGAGCTGTCGCTGAGCCAGAGCGCGATCAGCCGGCAGGTCCAGACGCTCGAGGATCAGCTCGGCGTGCCACTGTTCCGGCGTGAGGGCCGCTCGGTGAAGCTGACGGAAGTCGGACGGCGCTACTTCGTCGAGCTGAGCGGCGCACTCGGGCGCATCCGCGGTGCGACGCTGCAGGCGATGTCGCATCAGGCCGGCGCCGGCACGCTGCGGCTCGCGACCTTGCCGACTTTCGGCTCCAAATGGCTGCTGCCGCACCTGCACGATTTCTACGCCGCGCATCCGGGCGTGACCGTACACCTGCATTCGCGGATCGGCGGCATCGACTTCCACACCGACGACCTCGACGCGGCCATCACCGTCGGCGCGGGCGACTGGCCCGGCCTGCACGCGCACCGGCTGTACAACGAGTTCCTGATCGCGATCGCGAGCCCCGATGCGGCGGCCGGGCGCCGCAAGGCCGGCCCGCGGGCGCCTGCGTGGGCGGTGGGGCAGACGCTGCTGGGCGTGACGAGCAATCAGCACGCGTGGGCCGAATGGTTCTCGCATTTCGGGCTCGATCATCGCGAGATGCGGATCGGCCCCAGTTTCGAGCTGACGTCGCACCTGATCCAGGCCGTGCGGGCCGGGATGGGGATCGGCCTCGTGCCGAAGGTGCTGGTGGAGGACGAGCTGAGCCGGAACGAACTGGTGTCGATCGGCGACGCGATCACCAGCCAGCGCAGCTATTACCTCGTGTATCCGCCGGAAAACGACACGTTGCCGTCGCTGGTGGCGTTTCGGGAATGGCTGCTGAAATCGTGCTGACGCGCGGGCGGACGGACAGCGCGATCACGCGCGCCATTCATTGAGAATCTGTTCGGCGAGGTAATCGCACGGCGGGCGCGCCGACTGCGCGCTGCGCGCCAGCACGACGTCGAGCGCGTCGAGCGGCGGCAACCCTTCGTTCGGCGACAGTTGAACCAGATGCGCGGGAATACTGCAGCGCGCGAGCGGCGCGACCGCGAGGCCGGCCTCGACCATGCTGAGCAAGCCGAGGAAGCTCGGGCTCTCGTATGACATCCGGAACGGAATCTTCTGCCGGTTCAGCGCCTTGATCGCGTGATCGCGCGCCATGCTGCCGCCGTGCGTGAAGAACGCGACCGGCAGCGGCCGCTCCTCCCACACGTTCCGTTTCGCCGAGCCCGTCCACACGATCGGCTCGCGCCGCACCAGTTCGCCGGTCACGCCCTTGATGCGCGTGAGGCAGGCAAGGTCGACGGTGTTGTCCCTCAGCATCGGCACGAGCGCGCTGCTCGGCTGGCCGATCACGCGTACTTCCACGCGCGGATGCATCGCGGCAAACTTGCCGAGCACCTGCGGCAGCAGCGACGAGATGTAGTCGTCCGGCACACCGATCGTCACGCGCCCACGGATCTCCGGGCGCACGACCGACGCCCACGCCTCGTCGCGCATCGCCAGCATCCGGCGGCCGTATTCGGCGAGCATGCGGCCGTCGTCGGTGGCCGTGACGTTGCGCGTGTCGCGAATGAACAGCGGCTTGCCGAGCGCATCCTCCAGCGCCTTGATCTGCATGCTCACCGCCGACGGCGACCGGTGCACCGCTTGCGCGCCTTGCGCGAACGAACCGGATTCCGTCACCGCCACCACCATTGCCAGCACATCGAGATCGAGCTTTTTCATGGTATTCAGAAAATCTGATCAATCGATTCAGTTTATCCCGTTTTACTGGCCACCTCCATCGCTGGAAAATGAATGCCATCGACATTCATCGCGGGAAGCAGCAACCATGCACACCTCCGGCTCGCTCTACGGATTCCTGGTCATCGGCGGCATGCTCGCGATCACGCCGGGGCCGAACATGGTCTACGTGATGTCGCGCTCGATCGCGCAGGGGCGCACCGCCGGGCTGATATCGCTGGCGGGCGTGATGGTGGGCTATCTGTTCTACATGTTCGGCGCCGCGTTCGGGATCACGACGCTGTTCCTGAGCGTGCCGTACGCGGGCACCGTGCTCGGCGTGGTGGGCGCCGCGTATCTGCTCTACCTCGCGTGGCAGGCAGTCCGGCCGGGTGGCCGGTCGCCGTTCGAGGTGAAGACACTGCCGAACGAGCAGCCGCTGCGGCTGCTCGCGATGGGCGCGACGACCAGCGTGCTGAATCCGAAGCTCGCGATGCTGTTCGTGTCGCTGCTGCCGCAGTTCATCGATTACCGGCAAGGCAGCCTGTTCGGCCAGTCGCTCTTTCTCGGTTCGTTGCTGATCGCGGCGTTCGCGTCGGCGAACGGACTGGTCGCGATCTGCTCGAGCGGCATCGCGAAGTACCTGCATGGGCGTCCGGCGCTGCTGCTCGCGCAGCGCTGGGCGATGGGCGCGGTGCTTGGTGGCCTCGGCGTGCAGATGCTCGTCGAGGCGTCGAGAATGGCGGGTGCGGCGTGACGCGGGCGCCAGGACGCGGATCGGATGAATTCACGCCCGGCCCGCGCCGCTCGTCGTGACGCAGCGATCGTTGTTGGCCGGCGGCACGCGGCGCCGGCCGTGACGTTCATGCGATCGCCACGTCCTGCACACCCGCGCGCATCACGCGGCAACCGCCTGCCGCTGCGCTTCGAGCTCGCGCACGAGCGGCAGCACGCGCTTGCCGAAATACTCGACTTCCTCGATGAAATGCAGGAACCCGGCGAGCACGAGATCGACGCCGATCGCCTTCAGCGCGACGATCCGCTCGGCGATCTGTTGCGGCGTGCCGATCAGGTTCGTGCGGAAACCGTCGTTGTACTGCACGAGATCCTCGAACGTGGATTTCGCCCAGTTGCCCTCGCCTTCCGGTGATGCCTTGCCGGCCTCCTTCACCGCATCGCCGAACGCATGCACGGCCTCGACGTGTGCGTGCCGGACGATGTCGTCGAGCACGGCCCGCGCCTCTTCCTCGGTGTCGCGCGCGAGCACGAACGCGTTGACGCCGATCCGCACGCGATGGTCGTTCGCGGCGGCCTTCGCGCGGATGTCGTCGATCTGCGCCTTCAGGTTCTCCGGCGTATTGCCGTTCGTGAAGTACCAGTCCGACACGCTCGCCGCGTTGTCGCGCGCCGCGCGCGAACTGCCGCCCTGGAATATCTCCGGGTGCGGTTTCTGAACAGGCTTCGGGCTCAGCGTGTAATCGTTGAAGCGGTAAAAGTCGCCCTTGAACGTGAAATTGTCCTGCGTCCAGATGCCCTTCAGCGCCTGGATGAATTCCTTCGAGCGCCGATAGCGTTCGTCGTGCTCGAGCCACGGCTCGCCGATCGATGTGAATTCGCCCTTGAACCAGCCGCTGACGACGTTGATCGCGATGCGTCCGTTGGAAATGTGGTCGATCGTCGCGAGTTGCTTCGCGACCACGGCCGGATGCCACGGCCCCGGCAGGATCGCGGCGAGCACCTTCAGTTTCGTCGTCGCATGCAGCAGCGCCTGGCTGAACGAGACCGACTCGTGCTGGTATTCGGCGCCATAGCCGGCCGTGAAGCGGATCTGGCTCAGCGCGTAGTCGAAGCCGGCCGCCTCGGCCGTGCGCGCGAGCTTCTGGTTGTACTCGAGGCTCCAGTCGGTACGCTGCTCGATCGTGCTGACGACAAGGCCGCCGCTGACGTTCGGCACCCAGTACGCGAATTTGACGCCGTCGGCTGCTGGTTCGTGAATGCTCATGAGAGGTCCTGATCGAATGAAAAAAACGAAAGACGGGCTACGCGGCGGCGACAAGCGCGCGGATGCAGGTCAGGTTCGCAAGGAGCGTGCCATTGTCGACGGATGCACGATCGCGCATATCATCTGCATCACGAAGTTTAAATCGATCGCCCATCGGGTATGGCTTTCGCGGCCAAATAATCGGCCATGGAAAGCGTTTCGCCAGTCGCATCGCATCGATATTCCGCAGCGCGATGAACCGACGGAAACAGCGTTGCTGATGCGCTGCTGCTCGATCAGCAGTTTCGCGCCCGCCATTCGGCGGATCGCCGCGACCGGACGCCATTGCATCGAACGCGATGACGTCGAATCCGCTGTCGCGACGGCGCGCTTCCGCGCCGTTGCATCCTGCGCAGCAATCCGGCTTTCGTTATCAGAAATCGATGTTTCCCGTGCGACGCAAAACACTGAACACTCTGCTGACCAGGCAGCAACCGGACCGCGGCGCCAGTCGACGCTGGTTCGAACCGTTCGATCGACTCACGCCTTCATCGCCATGACCTCCCTGTTTGCCACGCCGCGTCCGGTCAACCTTCGTGTCGTCACCGCGCAGCCGGACGAATCGCGCGGCGCGCCCGTGTTCGTCGATCCGCGTTCGCTCGCGCTGCTCGAACGCGTGCGGCTCGTCGCGCCGAGCGACGCGAACGTGCTGATCGTCGGCGAGACCGGCACCGGCAAGGAGTTGATCGCGCGCCACGTGCACGACGTCAGCCATCGCGGCGGCGGCCCGTTCGTCGCCGTGAACTGCGGCGCGCTCTCCGACACGCTCGTCGACAGCGAACTGTTCGGTCACGAGAAAGGTGCATTCACGGGCGCGGTCGGCGCGAAGCACGGCTGGTTCGAAGCCGCGAACGGCGGCACGCTGTTTCTCGACGAAATCGGCGACCTGCCGCTGTCGATGCAGGTCAAGCTGCTGCGCGTGCTGCAGGAGCGCGAGGTCGTGCGGCTCGGCTCGCGCACGGGCATTCCGATCGACGTGCGCGTGGTGGCCGCGACCAACGTCGACCTGCAGCAGGCGGTGGCAGACGGACGGTTTCGCGCCGACCTGTTCTACCGGCTCAACGTCGTGCGGCTCGACGTGCCGACGTTGCGCGAACGGCCGGGCGACATCCTGCCGCTCGCACGCCACTTCCTCGACGAATACCGCAGCCGCGTCGGCCACGGGCCGCGCAGCATCGACCCGCGCGCGGCGCGCCGCCTCGAAGCGCATTCGTGGCCCGGCAATATCCGCGAACTGGAGAACGTGATCCATCACGCGCTGCTGGTGAGCCGCCACGATGCGCTGCAGGAAACCGACCTGAACCTGTCGACGTCATGCGTGCGGGCCGTGGCTGCCGGCGCGCGGGAAGCGGCGGGCCGCGTGCCCGGTCAGGAAGCGCTCGAACTGGCACTGTGCGCGCTGTTCGACGAGCCGCACGAGAACCTGTTCGAACGCATCGAGGACACCGTGATGCGGGTCGCGTTCGACTTCAGTCACCACAATCAGGTGCAGGCTGCTCGACTGCTCGGCATCAGCCGGAACGTGCTGCGTGCGCGGCTGATTCGCGCGAAGGCGATCGCGGCGGTCAAGTAATCGCGAGCGCGGCTGCACGCGGTGCCGCGCGTCGGCGATGCGGGCGCCCGATGCTTCGGCTTGTGGCAATTCATCGACGGCATGGACCGGTAAAGCCGATGCGCTGCTCGCCTTCCTCACGGCGAGCAGCGCGTGGTCCAGCCGCTCGCCGTGCGGTACGCCGCTATTTCCCGACGCCGCCCGTCACGCCGCCGAGCAACGACGTAACGGGCGCGAGCGGATTCGCCGAGGAACCGGCTCCGCCCGCCGCGCCACCGAGCGTGCCGGTGACCGTCGACACGAGATTCGTCACCGGCGCCAGCGGGCTTGCCGCACCGGCACCGGTCGTGCCGCCGAGCGCACCGGTCAGCGACCCGAGCGGCGTCGAGCCGAGCCCCGACAGCACGCCGCCGAGCGGGCCGGACGCGCTCGAACCGTTCGACGGACCGTTCTGCACGGTGGTAATGGAAGCGCCCGCGAGACTCACGATCAGGCCGGGAATCGGCGCGACGCCATTCGGGCCGTTGTAGTTCACGAGACCACCCGCGTTCGTGACGGTATTGCCGAGCGCGCCGACGAGCGCCCCCACCGCGCCGACGGCCGGCTGCGACGAAACGGACCCCATTCGCGAGCCCGTCGTCGCCAGCGGGCTGCCGACTTGTCCGAGCAGACCGGCCACCGGCTGCCCGAGGCCCGTGGTCGCGCCAATCTGCTGCGTCGCCTGGCCAGCCGTGATGACGAGCGGCGTGACGGCCGAGCTGAGCGGCTGCGTGACCTGTTGCACGGCGCCCGTCGCCAGCGTCGCGCCGACCGTATTGCCTGCCGTGCCGAGTCCGCCGGCCACGGTGTCGAGCACCGCGCCGACGGGTGTCGTCACCGGCGCGAGCGGCGCCAGCGGCCCCGAGCCGAGCGCGCGGACGGTCTGCGCGAGGCCCGCGACCGGATTCGCCGTCGCGCCGACGACGTCGCCAAGGCCGGCGACCGTCGTGCCGACCGGGTTCGACGTCGAACCGATCTTGCCGAGCCCGTTGCTGAGCGCATCGGTCGCGGCGCGCGAAATCGTGCTGACGCTCGAGATCGTGTCGCCTGCGCTACGCGTCACGGTATTCCCGAGTACCGGCAACGATATCGCGCTGACGGTCGAGCCGACGCCGATCGCGAGCGCGCCGGCGGTGCTCACGACGCCACGGGTGCCGGGGGCGCCGCTGGTGCCCCAGCCACCGTCCGAGGTGTCGCTGCCCGGCGTATTGCCGCCGACGGTTGCGCCGCTGGTGCTCGCGTTCGCGCTCGACGGTGCGGCGACGTCGTTGCCGCCACAGGCGGCCAGCATGCCGGCGGCGGCGAGCAACGCCGCGGACGTGACAATGCGGGTTCGATACATGGTGGTCTCCTCGCGGTCCGGGCGATGGAAATGTTCGGTTGAGGACCGGGAGAGAAACAGCATTTTCCATGCCATTGGCGCCAGGCGAACGGGCCTGCCCGCCGCAACGCCAGCCTCAGCGCGCCCGTGCGAGTGCTGCCCGCAATCATGCTCGATACGTTTCGGCCCCCATGAGCGGCTCTGTTTTCGTTACATTCGTGCTACGAATGCTTCGATGTTACGTAACGCCGGCCACGCGGCGCGCCACCTTCGGGGTGCGCCGTCTACTATCTAAAGTTCGAAGCCCGGCGGCACGGCATGCGTGCCGCCGGGCTTCGTCCCACCGTCAGGAACCCGTTGCCATGAAAAAGCTCGTGAACCAACCGTCCGATGTCGTGCGCGAAATGCTCGAAGGCATCGCGCGGCAGTCGCCGCATGTCGCGATCCTCGGCGACGAGCAGGTGCTCGTGCGCCAGCCGTTGCCCGAGCCGTCGCAGCGCCCCGTCGCGATCCTGTCCGGCGGCGGCAGCGGCCACGAGCCCGCGCACGGCGGCTATGTCGGCGAAGGGATGCTGAGCGCGGCCGTCTGCGGCGAGGTATTCACGTCGCCGCCGACCGACGCCGTGCTCGCCGCGATCCGCGCGTGCGCCGGCCCGAACGGCGCGCTGCTCATCGTGAAGAACTACACCGGCGACCGCCTCAATTTCGGGCTGGCCGCCGAACTTGCGCGCGCCGAGGGCATTCCCGTGGAGACCGTGATCGTCGCCGACGACGTGTCGCTGCGCGGCCGCGTCGAACGCGGGCAACGACGCGGGATCGCGGGCACCGTACTGATCCACAAGCTGGCCGGCGCGGCCGCCGCGCGCGGGTTGCCGCTCGCCCGCGTCGCGGCAATCGCGCGCGACGCAGCCGCCGAACTCGGCACGATGGGCGTCGCGCTCGACGGCTGCACGATCCCCGGCGCCGACAAGTCGGGGTTCAGCCTCGCCGATCACGAGATCGAGCTCGGCCTCGGCATCCACGGCGAGAAGGGCGTCGAACGCACCGCGCCGCTGCCGGCCGACGCGCTGGTCGAGACGCTGCTGTCGAGCATCGTCGCCGACCTCGTGCTCGATCGCGGCGAACGCGTCGCACTGTTCGTCAACGGTCTCGGCGCGACGCCGGACATGGAACTCGCGATCGTGCTGCGCGCCGCGTACGACAACCTGAGCCGGCGCGGCATCACCGTCGCGCGGGCATGGGCCGGCACGTTCCTGTCGGCGCTGAACATGCCCGGTTGCTCGATCTCGCTGCTGCGGATGAACGACGAACGCGCCGCCCTGCTCGACGCGCCGACGCAGGCGCGCGCATGGCCCGGCGGCGGCGCGGTCAACGCGCAGATCCGGGTGGCCGCGGCAGCCGCGCCCGACCAGCCGCTGCCGCCGCCCGATGCGGCCGGCCACGCGTGGGCAGCGCGGCTGCAGCCGGCGCTGCACGCGGTCGCGCAAGCGTTGATCGACAACGAAGCGACGCTGACGGAGCTCGACACGGCCGCCGGCGACGGCGATCTCGGCGCGAGCATGTATCGCGCCGCGCAGGCGATCCTCGCGTTGCCGGAAGCCGCGTACGGCACGCCGGCCGGCACGCTCGCGGCGCTGAGCACCGCATTGCGTCGAGCGATCGCGGGCAGCTCGGGACCGTTTTATGCGACCGCGCTGCTGCGCGCGTCGCGGCGCCTCGCCGATGCCTCGGATATCGCCGCACCGTCGGCGCGCGACTGGGCTGCGGCATTGCGCAGCGCGGTGGATGCGATCTCCGAACTGGGCGGCGCACGTGCCGGCGACCGGACGATGCTCGATGCGCTGGTGCCGGCCGCCGATGCGTTCGATCGCGCGCTCGATCATGATCGCGACCCCGCTGGCGCATGGGCGCAAGCCGTCGAGGCGGCGGAACACGGCGCGCAACGAACGGCCGGCATGACGCCGCGCGCGGGGCGTGCGAGCTATCTCGGCGAACGCGCGATCGGCACGCCGGATGGTGGCGCGGTGGCGGTCGCGTCCTGGCTGCGCGCGTTGCTGCCGCACGTGCGGTAAACAGCGACCACGGCACGGGAAAACCCCGATCCCCACATCGTCCTATGACATCGGGCATCGCCAATTGGCGGGATTACTTTGATCCTCGTCGGCGCCCATCCGGGCGCATGCTGATAGCGAGGACCCCTCATGCGATATGTGCCATCGTGGACTTCCGTTTCCGCTGCCACGTCCGTTCCGGACGAGACGGCTTCCCGCGGCGACGAGCCGCACTGCCTGCCTCGGGTCGCGATCGCGGCCGCCGCCCTCGGCAATGCGACCGAATGGTTCGATTACGGCATTTACGCGTACGGACTCGCCTACATCTCCGCCGCGCTGTTTCCCGGCAACACGGCCAGCGCGACGCTGTTCGCACTCGGCACCTTCGCGATCTCGTTCCTGATCCGCCCGCTCGGCGGCCTGTTCTGGGGCCCGCTCGGCGACCGCCTCGGCCGCAAGCGCGTGCTCGCGCTGACCGTTCTCACGATGTCGGGCGCGACCCTGCTCGTCGGCGTGCTGCCGACCTACGCGAGTGCCGGCTGGCTCGCGCCGGCCGCGCTGATCGTGCTGCGCATGGTGCAGGGCTTTTCAACCGGCGGCGAATACGGCGGCGCGGCGACCTTCATCGCCGAATACGCACCGGATTCGCGACGCGGCCTGTGCGGCAGCTTCCTCGAATTCGCGACGCTCGCCGGGTTCTCGCTCGGCGCGCTGCTGATGCTCGGCTTCGCGCTGCTGCTCGGCGACACCGCGATGCATGCGTGGGGCTGGCGCCTGCCGTTCCTCGTCGCAGCGCCGCTCGGGCTGATCGGCTTCTATCTGCGTTCGCGCCTCGAGGAAACGCCTGTGTTCCGCGAACTCGAGGAGCAGGCGCATCGGCGCGAGCAGAACACCGCCGCGACCGCGCTGCCGATCGGTCAGCTGCTGGTCCGTTTTGCGCGGCCACTGCTGCTGCTCGGCGGGCTCGTCGTCGCACTGAACGTCGTCAACTACGTGCTGCTCGCGTACATGCCGACCTACATGCACAAGGAGCTCGGCGTCAGCGAGAACATGTCGTTGCTGATTCCGCTGATCGGCATGCTCGCGATGATGGTGCTGCTGCCGTTCGCCGGCTGGCTGTCGGATCGCGTCGGCCGCAAAGCGATGTGGTGGATCTCGCTGGTCGGGCTGTTCGTCGCGGCCGTGCCGATGTTCACCTTGATGACGCACGGCGTGCTCGGTGCATTCGTCGGCTTCGCGGTGCTGGGCCTGCTTTACGTGCCGCAGCTCGCGACCATCTCCGCGATGTTCCCGGCGATGTTCCCGACCCACGTGCGGTATGCGGGCATGGCGATCGCGTACAACGTGTCGACGTCGCTGTTCGGCGGCACCGCGCCGATCGTCAACGACTGGCTGATCGGCAAGACCGGCAATGCGCTGATTCCCGCGTATTACATGATGGCGGCCTGTGCGATCGGGCTGGTGGCGCTGTCGGGCGTGATCGAGACGCGCGGATGCTCGCTGCGCGGCGAGACGGTGCCCGGGCGACAGCCGGGTTGATACCGGATGCGGTGCGCACGTCGCTCCCATAAACGGCATCCCTTGCATCGCCCGCGGTCCGACGACGGACGGCGGGCGATGTGCATTTCAGCGCCATGAACCTGCCGGCGGATTGTTGTCGCGAGGACAACACGATGTTCGCAGGCGCGGTGCTTCAGGCGTTCGCCGGGCCTACCTACAATCGCCGACATGCTCGATCGGCATGCGCGCGACACGAAAAGCGCGTCATGCACGATCGCGCGCGAACCGCGCTGCGCAGCGTGGAAGACCCCACTCGATGAAGAGGACGATTGAACATGAACGGATCAATCCACAACGTGCGGCCGGTAACGACCCCTCTTGGCAAGGAAGCGGCTGGTGAGCTCGTTCCATCCCGCTACGCGGTGCGCATCGGCGACGTCGACGTCGTGCTGATCAGCGACGGCGTTCTGCCGCTGCCGACTTCCACGATGTCCACCAATGTGAGCGAAGCGGACCGCAACGAATGGTTCGACGGACGGTTCCTGCAACGCGACATGTTCGACTGGGCGCTGAATATCGCGCTGGTGCGCAGCGCCGATCGCCTGATCCTGATCGACTCGGGCGTGGGCGACGGCTTCGAATACTTCACGCGCGCGGGACGGTCGGTGATGCGTCTCGAGTCCGCCGGCATCGATCTCGCCGCGATCACCGACATCGTGATCACCCACATGCATATGGATCACGTCGGCGGCCTGAACGTCGACGGCGTCAAGGCCCGGCTGAGCCCCGACGTGCGCATTCACGTGTCGGCCGCGGAATTGGCGTTCTGGAAGAATCCGGACTTCAGCAAGACGGTGATGCCGGAAACCGTCCCGCCCGCGCTACGCAAGGCCGCGGCGCGATTCGTAGAGCTGTATCGCGAGCACATCGTACCGTTCGACCACACCGTGGAAGTTGCGACCGGCGTATCGGCGCGCGTGACCGGCGGCCATACGCCGGGACACTGCGTAGTCGATATCGCATCGGACGGCGAACGACTGACGTTCGCGGGCGACGCGATTTTCGAAGTGAACTTCGACCATCCTGACTGGCAAAACGGCTTCGAGCACGATCCGCAAGCGGCTACTGACGTCCGGATCGCACTGTTCAACGACGCCGCCGAAACCGGCGCGATGCTGGCCGCGGCGCATGTCGCGTTTCCGTCGATCGGCCACATCGCGAGAGACGGCGACGGCTTCCGTTTCGTCCCTGTCGTGTGGGACTACTGAGTGATTCGGGGCACGCAGCGGGCGCCGTGCGGACCGTATTGACGATATTCGAGCGATCGCAGCCGTTCTTGCAGCGATGGTGATGCGTCATGGCAAGAAGCACCGCTTTCGCGACTGATCCCCCGTGAAGCAAAAACGCCGCCGCACTTCCGTGCGACGGCGTGACTTCGCGCGCTTGCGCGCGCATCGGACCCGCAGGAGACTCAGGCGACGCTCGAAACATTGCGCTCCGCGACCTCGTCCACCGCTTCCTTCACGATACCGACGATCTCGTCGGCTTCGGCGCGCGTCATCACGAGCGGCGGTGCGAAGCCGAGAATGTCGCCGTGCGGCATCGCGCGCGCAATGACGCCACGCTGCAACGCCGCGGCCGATACCTGCGCGCCGATCTTCAGCGCCGGATCGAACGGCGTGCGTGCATCCTTGTCGGCCATGAATTCGAGCGCCGCCAGCATCCCGACGCTGCGGACCTCGCCGACGAGCGGATGCGCGCCGAACGCGTCACGCAGCTTCGCGCCGAAATACGCGCCCACTTCGGTAGCGTTGCCGACCAGGTTCTCGCGTTCGAGGATCGCGAGGTTCGCGAGTGCGGCGGCCGCGCACACGGGGTGGCCCGAATACGTCCACCCGTGCCCCATCGGCCCGTGCACCTGCGAGCCGCGCGCGATCACGTCCCACACCTTCTCGCCGACGATCACGCCCGACAGCGGCGCATACGCACTCGTCAGCCCCTTCGCGACCGTGATCAGATCGGGCGCGATCCCGAAGTGCTGCGCGCCCATCTTCGACCCCAGACGCCCGAACCCGCAGACGACTTCGTCGGAGATCAGCAGGATGTCGTGCTTGCGCAGCACGGCCTGGATCGCGGGCCAGTAGCCGGCCGTCGGCTCGATGATGCCGCCCGTGCCCATCACCGGCTCCGCGATGAACGCGGCGATCGTGTCGGCGCCTTCGCGCGCGATCAACTTTTCGAGTTCGTCGACGCAGTACGCGACGAACTGCGCTTCGCTCATGCCGGCCGGCGCCTTGCGATACCAGTGCGGACACACCGTATGCTTCACGCGGTCGATCGGCAGGTCGAAATGCTGGTGGAAACTCGGCAGGCCCGTGAGGCTGCCCGTCACGATGCCGGAGCCGTGATAGCCGCGCTCGCGCGAGATGATCTTCTTCTTGTTCGGGCGGCCGAGCACGTTGTTGTAGTACCAGACGATCTTAACCTGCGTCTCGTTCGCGTCGGAACCCGACATCCCGTAATAAACCTTCTTCATCCCGGCCGGCGCCCAGTCGATGATGCGCGACGACAGCTCGATGATCGCATCCGACGAGTGGCCGACATACGTGTGGTAGTACGCGAGCTGCTTCGCCTGCGCGTACATTGCGTCGGCGACTTCGGTGCGGCCGTAGCCGATGTTCACGCAGTAGAGGCCGGCGAACGCGTCGATATAGCGCTTGCCCTGGTGATCCTCGATGTGAATGCCGTGCGCACCGCGCACGATCTTGCCGGGCAGCGCGCCGGTCTCATGGTCGTATGCGTGCGTCGACGGGTGCATGAAGTGGGCACGGTCCTCGCGCAGCAATGCGTCGATCGATTGTTTCATGATGGGCTCCTTTGAATGGATCAGGCCGTCGCCGCGACGGGCAGGCCGAGATTGCCGAGGCAGAAATACTTGGTTTCGGTGAACGGTTCGAACCCTTCGGCGCCGCCTTCGCGCCCGAGGCCCGACGCCTTCATCCCGCCGAACGGGATCGGCGCGCCGGTGAATTTCACGCCGTTGACCGACACCATCGCGAAGTCGAGCCGCCGCACGAGCTGGAAGATCGTATCGATGCGCGTCGCGCACACGTAGGCAGCGAGGCCATATTCGGTGTCGTTGGCCTTGTCGACCACTTCGTCGAGCGTGTCGAACGCACACACCGCCGAGATCGGCGCGAAATTCTCCTCGTCGTACACGCGCATGCCGGGTGCGGCATCCGCGATCACGGTCGGTTCGTAGAACCAGCCGCCGAGCGCGTGCGACCGCCCGCCCGTGACGATGCGCGCGCCGCGTGCACGTGCGTCGTCGACGCGTGCCGCCGTCGCATCGAACGCGGCCTGGTGCATCAGCGGACCGACGTCGACGTCCGGCTCGAACGCCGGGCCGGTTTTCAGTTCGCGCACCGCGTTCGCGTAGCGGTTGACGAATGCTTCATAGAGCGGGCGCGCGACGAAAATCCGGTTCGCCGCGCAACAGTCCTGGCCGGAGGTCTGGAACTTCGCGCCGACGGCGATCCGCACCGCCTGCTCGAGGTCCGCGTCCTCGGTCACGATGAACGGCGCGTTGCCGCCCAGTTCGAGCGCGACCTTGCGAATGCCGGCCTTGGCGGCGGTCTCGGTGACGAGCCGCCCGACGCGCGTCGATCCGGTGAAGCTCACCGCGCGCACGCGCGCATCGCCGACGAGCGTTTCCATCGCCATCTGCGGCTCGCCGAGCACGACGTTGAACACGCCGGCCGGGAAGCCGGCCTCGTCGGCGAGCTGCGCGAGCGCGAGCGCCGAAAACGGCGTCTCGTGCGCGGGCTTCACCACCACCGCACAGCCGGCCGCGATCGCGGCGGCGGCCTTGCGCGTGATCATCGCGGCGGGGAAATTCCACGGCGTGATCAGCGCCGCGACGCCGACGGGCTCCATCAGCGTGCCGAGATGCGCGCCGTCGATGTGCGTCGGGATCGTGCGGCCCGCAACACGCTTCGCCTCGTTCGCGAACCACTCGACGAAGCTCGCCGCATAACGGATCTCGCCGCGCGACTCGGCGAGCGGCTTGCCCTGTTCGAGCGACAGCAACGCGGCGAGATCGTCGAGATGCCGCAGGATCAGCGCATGCCAGTGCAGCAGCGCCGCGCTGCGCACGGCTTGCGGCGTCCAGCGCCACGTGTCGAACGCACGCTGCGCGGCGTCGACGGCCGCGACGATCTGTGCGCGCTCCAGCATCGGCACATGGCCGATCACGGCCTGATCGGCAGGGTTCACGACGGCGACCGTCGCGGCACTGTCGCTGTGGATCCAGCGACCGTCGACGTAGCACGTCGACTTGAACAGAACGGGGTGTCCGGGCAGCATGCTGCGTCTCCTCGTTTGGGTGGGCACGAGCTTCATTCTGTCGTGCCGCCGGGTGCGGAAATTTCGGTTTCGGCACCCACGCCTTGCGGTTTTTTCCGTATTGGCCCGCGTTCGCACGAAGTTTCAGTGCCAGTCCGGCGCGCCGCCCGATTCGCACTTCACGACCTTCGTCACGATGTACGTGAAGTAGCGCTCGATGCCGAGGTCGTCCATCAGCAGTCCATCGATGAAGCGCTGGTAGTGGTCGATGTCGCGCGCGACCACGTGCAGCACGTAGTCGACGCCGCCGCCCGTCGCATAGCACTGCGCGACTTCGGGCGCCGCGCTCACCCGATCCTCGAAGCGCCGCATGTCGGGCGCGGTATGACGCGACAGCGTCACCTCGACGACGATGCGGCTGCCCGAGAACGTGCCGATCCAGTCGACGTCCGCGCGATAGCCGCGGATCACGCCGCTTTCCTCGAGCTTGCGCACGCACTCCCACGCGGGCGAGATCGACAGGTTCACGGCCTCCGCGAGCTTCGACTTCGTGATGCGCCCGTCGCGCTCGAGAATGCGCAGGATCGCCAGGTCGTATCGGTCGAGCTTGATCACGTCGTGCGCATCCTCATGCGGCCACCGGAATGTTGCGTCCGACGATGTCGGCGACCACCGCGATCGTGTCGCCGGCCTGCACGATGCCCGGGAAGTGCCGCGCCGCGAGCAGGCCGCGCCGCCGCGCGACGTATTCGACCGGCGCGATGCCCGTGCGGTCGATGTCGTGCACGCGCGCGAGCACGTCGCCCGCGTCGACCTCGCTGCCGAGATCGCGGCACATCTCGAGCAGCCCGCGATGCTCGCTGGTCGTGAAACACGAGCCGTCCGGCATGTCGAGCAGCGTGGTCGTGCGTGGCGCGCCGCGCGTGCGGCCGCGCTCGCCGTCGCCGCTCGCGAGCACGCCCGCATGCGCGAGAAAGCCGCGCACGCCGCGTTCGGCGATCGCGACGCTCGCGGCCGTCGACGATCCGCCGCCGCCGAGCTCGGTCGACACGAACACCTTGCCGGCCGCCTCGGCCGCGGTGTCGAAGAGCCCGACGCTGTCGAGCTCCAGCATGCGCATCGAGTACGGCGCGCCGAACGCGCGCATCGCGCGTTCGCAGCGTGCTTCCTGGTCGCGATCATCCAGCACGTGGATCGCCGCGAACGGCACGAAATCGAGCGTGCGGCCGCCTGCATGGATATCGAGCACGTGCGTCGCGAGCGGCAGCAGATGCCGCTGGAAGTAGTCGGCGATCTTCTCGGTGACGGTGCCGTCCGGACGCCCCGGAAAACTGCGGTTGAGGTTGCCCGCATCGATCGGCGACGTGCGGCAGCCGGCGCGAAACGCCGGGTAGTTCATGAACGGCACGACGATCACGCGGCCGGTCACGTCGGCCGCCTTCAGCGAGCCGGCAAGCTTCGACAGCGCGACCGGCCCTTCGTATTCGTCGCCGTGATTGCCGCCGGTCAGCAACACCGTCGGCCCGTCGCCGCGCTTCACGACGGTCACCGGAATCATGATTGCGCCCCACGCAGAATCGTCGCGCGAGTAAGGCAGCTTCAGAAAGCCATGCTGTTCGCCGTCCGCGTCGAAATCGACGGTCGGCGTGATCGGAGAAGCACGCATCGCTCTACTCCTTCACGAACAGCTTGCGCGGCACGTTGCAGAACGTCTCCACGCCGGTCTCTGTGATCAGGATGCTTTCGGTGATCTCCAGCCCCCAGTCGTCGAGCCACAGTCCCGGCATGAAATGGAACGTCATGCCGGGTTCGAGCACCGTGCGATCGCCCGGGCGCAGGCTCATCGTGCGCTCGCCCCAGTCCGGCGGATAGCTCGCGCCGATCGGGTAGCCGCAGCGGCTGTCCTTCTCGATGCCGGCACGGCGCAGGACCGCGAAGAACGCGTTCGCGATGTCTTCGCATACGTTGCCGGGCTTCGCGGCGGCAAGCCCCGCCTCGATCCCCTCCACCACCGCGCGCTCGCCTTCGACGAAGTGCGCGGGCGGCTTGCCGAGATAGACGGTGCGCGACAGCGGGCAGTGATAGCGGCGGTAGCAGCCCGCGATCTCGAAGAACGTGCCCGCGCCGCGCGCGAATGTCGTGTCGTCCCAGGTGAGATGCGGCGCGGCCGCGTCGGCGCCGGTCGGCAGCAGCGGCACGATCGCGGGATAGTCGCCGCCGAAGCCGTCCGCGCCGCCGATCCCGGTCGCATAGATCTGCGCGACGAGATCGCTCTTCTTCATGCCGGGCTCGATCGTGTCGACGATATGCGCATGCATGCGCTCGACGATCCGCGCGGCGACACGCATGTACTCGATCTCGCGCGGCGACTTCACCGCGCGCTGCCAGTTCACGAGCGCCGTCGCATCGACCCAGCGCGCGGCCGGCAAGTGCTTCTGCATCGACGCGTACGCCGCCGCGCTGAAGTAGTAGTTGTCGAGTTCGACGCCGATGCGCAACATGCTCCAGCCGCGCGCGGCGATCACCTCGGTCGACAGGAAGTCCATCGGGTGGCGGGCCGTCGACTGCACGTAATGATCCGGATAGCCGACGATGTTGTCGTGCGCCATGAACACGGTGCGCTTCGCGCCATTCGCGTCCTGGCCGCGGCCGTACCAGACGGGCTCGCCGTCCATCGGCAGCAGCACGCACTGGTGCACGTAGAACGACCAGCCGTCATAGCCGGTGAGCCAGGCCATGTTGGTCGGGTCGGTGACGATCAGCAGGTCGATGCCGGCCCGCTGCATCGCCGCGCGCGTTTTCGCAATGCGCGCGGCATACTCGCTGCGCTCGAACGCGAGGCGCGGCGCGGCTTCGTGGGTTTCGATGACTGCGGACATCTGTCTCCTCTCAAGTCGTGAGGTCGTTGTGAAAAATCGTGCCCACCTCGGCCGCGCGGGCGCGCTGCAGCGCGAGCACGGCAATGGCGGTGTCCTGCGCGCCGGTGCCGGTCAGGTCGCAGATCGTAATGTCGTCGCGATGGGTGCGGCCCTCGCGCTGCCCGGCGATCACTTCGCCGAGTTCCGGAAACACCGCGTCGGGCGCGACCACACCGGCGGCGATCGCGTGCGCAAGTTCGCCGGCCGCACGGGTCTGCTGCAACCGGTCGCAGAAGTAGCGCGCCGCGCCAAACACCGACGGCGCGAGTTCGGTCTTGTAGTCGGCGTCCGAACCCATTGCCGTCACGTGCAACCCCGGATGCAGATCCTCGGCGTGCACGAGCGGCTCGCGGCTCGGGGTGGTCGTCACCGCGATGTCCGCGTCGGCGAGCGCCGCATGCACCGAGCGCGCGACAACCGCGTCGATCCCGTGCGCGGCTCGCACGTCGGCCGCGAAGCGCGTGGCACGCTCGGCGTCGCGCGCCCAGACCGTCACGTGCACGATATCGCGCACGAGCATCAGCGCGTCGAGCTGCAGCCGCGCCTGTTCGCCCGCGCCGATGATCGCCGCGCGGCGTGCATCGGCGCGCGCGAGCCGGCGCGCGGCCACCGCGCCGGCCGCCGCGGTGCGCACTGCGGTCAGGTAGCCGTTGTCGAGCAGCACGGCCTCGGTCAGGCCGGTGCGCGCGGACAGCACGAGCATCAGCCCGTTCAGGCTCGGCAGCCCGAGCGACGGGTTGTCGAAGAAGCCGGGACTGACCTTGATCGCGAAGCTGTCGAAGCGCGGCAGATACGCGGTCTTCACGTCGACCTCACCGTGCCGCGCCGGCAGCGCGAGATTGAGGATCGGCGGCATCGCGACCGCATCGGTCGCGAGCGACGCGAACGCGGCCTCGACCTGGTCGATCGCGGCGAGATCGAGCGGGACCAGTGCGCGCAGTTGCGCCTGTCCGAGCAGCGTGACGGGATGGGCCATGTCAGTTCTCCGAAACGAGCCGGCGATGCACGGCCATGTCGATGTTCGCGCCGCTGACGATCACGACGATCGGGCCGCCGCGATCTCTGTGCGCGATCCGTTCGTCCAGCAATGCGGCAATGCCGACCGCACCCGCGCCTTCCACGACCAGGCGCTCTTCGCGGTACGCATGTGCGATGCCGCGCGCGATCGCCGGCTCGTCGAGCAGCACGACGTCGTCGGCCAGCGCGCGCGTCATGTCGAACGTATAGCGGTTGTCCAGGCCGATGCCGCCGCCGAGCGAATCGGCGAGCGTCGGCTGTTCATCGATGTCGACCGGTCGTCCGGCCGCGAGACTCGCGTGCATCGCGGCGCCGCGCGCCATCGACACGCCGATCACCTCGATCGCGGGCCGGATCGCCTTCGCGGCAAACGCGACGCCGCTGAACAATCCGCCGCCGGACAGCGGCACGACGAGCGTGCACGTATCGGGCAGCGCTTCGAGAATCTCGACGCCGATCGTCGCCTGTCCGGCGATAATGCGCGGATCGTCGAACGGCGGCACGTACGCGTAGCCTTCGTCGCGCACGAGGCGCCGCGCCGCGGCCTGCGCATCGTCCTGGCTGTCGCCGGCGATCACGACCCGCGCGCCGAGCGCGGCGACCGCGTCGACCTTGTTCGCCGGCACGAGCGACGACATGCAGACGGCGGCCTCGATGCCGAACGTGCGCGCCGCATGCGCGACCGCACGGCCGTGATTGCCGGTCGACGCGGTGACGACGCGCGTCACGCGCCGTGCCGCGAGTTCGGCGAGCGCGTTGGTCGCGCCACGCAGCTTGAAGCTGCCGGTCGGCTGCAGCGTTTCGAGTTTGAGGTGGACAGAAGCGCCGACCCGCGCGGACAACGCGGCGGACGCGACGAGCGGCGTGACGCACGCATGCCCGGCGATGCGTCGGCGCGCGCGGTAGACGTCGGACAGCGACAGAAGGGACATGGATCGCACGCCTCATCATTGATGTAGTGCGATCCAGTCTAATGTTCCAAATTGCGCTTTCGAATGTCCTGATACATTGTGCGTCGCTGGCACGACGCCCGCTTCGCTTCAGTGAAAGTCGTGCACGTGCGGATACTGCTCGAACACGCCCGCGATCGTCGCGAGCGCGGCATTGCATGCGGCATCCGTCGTCTCCGCACCGATGCACACGCGCACCGCGTTCGGCCGCTCGGTACCGCCGACGAGGAACGGATCGGGCGACGTCACGGCGATCTTGCGGGTCCGCAATTCGCGTACGAGCCGGTCGGCCTGCCAGTAGTCGGGCACGCGCAGCCACGCGGACAGCGCATTCGGATGCGCACCCAGCACATACGGGCCGAGCGTGGCCTTCACCATGTCCTGGCGCACCGCGAGCCGTTGCCGCTGCAGTTCGACGAGCCGTCGCGCGGTGCCGTCCGCGATCCAGCGCGTCGCGATCTCCGCGATCGGTGACGTCGCCATCCAGCTGCTCACGCGCAGCACGCTCTCGACGCGCAGCGCGAGCCGCCTCGGCATCGCGAGATAGCCGGTTCGTAGCCCGGTCAGCACCGATTTCGTCATGCTCGTGCAGTAGAAGCCGAGGTCCGGAATCAGGCTCGCGATCGGCGTGGCCGTCTTCGCGGGCAGCGGGCCGTATACGTCGTCCTCGATCACATACACGCCGTAGCGCGACGCGATGCGCGCGATCGACTTGCGGCGCGAATCGGACATCATCGATACCGTCGGGTTATTGAGGGTCGGCGTGCAGACGAGCGCACTGATTCGCTCGCCGTCGCACATTTCCTCGAAATGTTCGGGACGGATCCCGTGTTCATCCATCTCGAGCCCCTTCAGCGTAAACCCGAGCACGTTCGCGGAGCCGATCACGCCGTGGTCGGTCAGGCTCTCGCACAGCACGGTGTCGCCCGGCCCGACGATCGACGCGAGCGCGAGAAAGATGCCGTGCGCGGCACCGTTCGTGATCAGCAACGATTCGGGATGAATCGGCAGATTCAGCGACGCGAGCCATGCGGCACCGGCCTCGCGATGCGCATCGAGGCCCGCGATCGGCCGGAACGAGCGGATCCACGGCTGGTCGTCGGCATCGGCCAGCGCCGCGCAGACGGCCCGCCACGCGGCGTCGTGCTCCGGCGTGTGCACGATGCGCGCGATCGAGAAGTCGACCAGTTCGCGCTCGGCCGTATCGAGGATGTAGTTCGACATCGATTCGGTCACGCGCGCGGCCACGAAGCTGCCGCGCCCGACTTCGCAGCGGATCAGGCCCTGTCTTTCGAGTTCCTTGTAGGCATTGGTGACGGTCTGCACGCTGACGCCGAGGCTCGACGCCACGTCGCGCTGCGGCGCGAGCCGCGCGCCCGGTGCGAGGGCACCGCTTTCGATGTCGGCGGCGATCGCCTTCACGAGCCGCTTGTATTTCGACTCGATGCCGTGCACCGCGCCGATCGCGTCGTGCCAGCGCGCCGATACCTCGGTCCGTCCCATCTCGATGTCTCCGTCGTTGCTTCCGCATGGTCGCTCAGAAAGACACCCGGAGATTATTGTCCTAGTGCAATCGCGTGCGGAGCCAGGACGGTACGACGCGCATCGCGCGATCCCGGTCGGTCGGCACGGCCGGTACGCGATCATCCGAATCGCATCTTTCTTACAACGCCCCTACAACCCACGCCTGACCGCCGACCCGCCACGTGCGATCGCCGCGTTCGATCCGGATTGCACGCGACACGTAAGGATCCGCCGCTCGCTTGCAATTTGACAGCTTGACCGGCGCCGGACCGACCGCCTAAATTGCTCGTTGCAGGTCGGCGCCCGGGCGTGCGGCATGACATGTGAGTGACAAAAACGATAGTTTGCTATCGAATGTTTTTGCCCCTATCATCTCGCCCATGACCAATCTGCACGACCTCCGCCTCGCCGTCAGCAGCCTGCTGGTGCTCACCGCGCGCAAATGGCGCCGCACGAGCGACACCGTGCTGACCGCGTACAACGTGTCCGAAGCCTGCGCGACGCCGTTGCTGATTGCCGGCCGCCTCGGCGAAGGCGTGCGCCAGGGCACGCTCGCCGAACACGTCGGCATCGAGGGGCCGTCGCTCGTGCGCCTGCTCGACCAGCTGTGCGCGGCCGGCCTCGCTCGCCGCGACGAGGATCCGCACGACCGCCGCGCGAAGACGATCTCGCTGACGGCTGCCGGCCGCGCGGTCACCGCGAAGATGGAGGAAGACCTGCGCGTGCTGCGCGCCCAGGTGCTCAAGGGCGTCACCCGTGCCGATCTCGAAGCGACGCTGCGCGTGTTGAACGCGTTCAACGCGGCTGACGTGCAGCATCCGGCGTCGCGTCCGTCTCACCCCGCCGATTCCGCGCCATGACCTATCCGAGCCTTCGCGACTGGCTGTTCTCGGGCAAGACGTTCGCCGCGTCGATGCTGGCGTTGTACCTCGGCCTGTATTTCCAGCTGCCGCGCCCTTACTGGGCAATGGCGAGCGTCTATATCGTGTCGAACCCGTTCGTCGGCGCGACGCGCTCGAAAGCGCTGTATCGCGCGCTCGGCACCGCGCTCGGCGCGGCCGCCGCGATCCTGTTCGTGCCGCCGTTCGTCGAGACGCCGTTCCTGTTCAGCATCATCGTCGCGACGTGGTGCGGCACGCTGCTCTACCTCGCGATCTCCGACCGCACCGCGCGCAGCTACGTGTTCATGCTCGCCGGCTACACGATGCCGCTGGTCGCGCTGCCGACGGTGACCGATCCGTCGACGATCTTCGACGTCGCGATCGCGCGGACCGAGGAAATCGTGCTCGGCATCGTGTGCGCAAGCGTGGTCGGCAGCGCCGTGTTCCCGAACCGCCTCGCGCCGACGCTGATCGAGCGCACCGACGCATGGTTCAAGGACGCGGCGTTCTACGGTCGCGAGACGCTGTCGGGGCACATCGCGGGCAAGGCGCTGTCGGCGTGCCGGCAACGCCTCGCCGCGACCATCACCGGCCTCGAATTCCTGCTGAGCCAGTTGAGCTACGACCATGCGCACCCGCGCGTGCTCGCTCGTGCGCAGGCGCTCGCGGGCCGCATGCAGCTGTTCCTGCCGCTGATGTCGTCGCTCGCCGATCCGCTGATCGCGCTGATGCGCGACCTGCACGTGCGGCCACCGGCACTCGACGCGCTGCTCGCCGACGCGGCAAAGTGGTTCGACGCGCCGCTGCCGGCCGTGAAGACCGGCACCGACGGCGACGTGGCCCACGATCCGGTCGCGGACAATCTGCGCGAGCGCATCGCGTCGATGCAGCCGTCCGACAACGCGCTCGCGAGCTGGGACGGCGCACTGCTGTCGAACGCGCTGTGGCGGCTGCATCAGGTCATCGACATCTGGCAGGACTGCCGCTCGCTGCGCGCGCTGATCGCGAACGAGTCGGGCGTCTGGCAGCCGCGTTTCCGACACTGGCGGCTCGGCGGCACCGAACGCTTCTTCGATCGCGGGATGATGCTGTTCTCCACGCTCACCGTCGTGCTCGCAATCGTGGTCGCATGCTCGCTGTGGATCTCGTCAGGCTGGCACGACGGCGCCGCGGCCGTCACGCTCGTGGCCGTGTCGTGCAGCTTCTTCGCCGCGCTCGACGAACCGGCACCGCTGGTGTTCAAGTTCTTCCTGTCGACGGCCGCGAGCGTCGTGTTCGCCGGGCTGTACCTGTTCGTCGTGCTGCCGCACGTGCACGACTTCCCGATGCTCGTACTGATGTTCGCAGGGCCGTTCATCCTGATCGGCACGCTGCTGCCGCGCCCGCAGTTCAACATGGTGACGATGCTCGTCGCGGTGAACACCGCCACCTTCATCAGCATCCAGAGCGCGTACGACGCCGATTTCTTCGTGTTCCTGAACAGCAACCTCGCGGGCGTCGCCGGGCTGCTGTTCGCGTACGTCTGGACGCGCGCGACGCGTCCGTTCGGCGCGGAACTCGCGGTGCGGCGCCTGCTGCGTTCGGGCTGGGAGGACGTCGCACGCTCCGCATCCACGCAGCCGCTCGACGACCAGCGCAACCACGCATCGCGCATGCTCGATCGCGTCACGCAACTGCTGCCGCGCCTCGGCGCGTCGGACGATCACCGCCATCCGTCGATCGAGAGCTTCCGCGACCTGCGCATCGCGCTGAACGCGCTCGACCTGCGCCGCTCGCGCCGCAAGCTGACGGGCGACGTGCCCGACGCGATCGACCGCGTGCTGGCCGGCGTCACCGATCACTACGCGCGCTGCGCGGCCGCGAATGCGCGACAGCCTGCACCGCCGGCGCTGCTCGCATCGATCGACGACGCGCTGCAGCGCGTGGCCGGCCGCAACCTGCCCGGCACGGCCGCCGCATCGGCGGGCGACGGCACGACGCACGCCGCTCCCGCAGCGCCGACCACGCCCGCGACACACCGCCGGTTGCGCGACACGCTGCACGCGCTCGTCGGCCTGCGCCTGTCGCTGTACCCGGCCGCGTCCGCGCAGCCGCCGCGTGCCGCACCGGACGGAGCGCCCGCATGATCCCGCTTTCCAACCTGTCTTTCCGACCGCGACCATGATCGGCGAAATCGACATCTTCGGCGTATTCGTGCCGGCTCCGCTCGTGCTGATGCTGATCGCCTATCTGATCAACATCGTCGTGCGCGCGCTGCTCGAACGCGTCGGCTTTTACCGCCTCGTCTGGCACCGTTCGATCTTCGACCTCGGCATATACGTGTTCGTGCTTGCCGCAGTCGTCATCGTGTCTCACCATCTCGTGGCTAGCTAACCGTGAAAAAAACCTGGCTCTCGGCAGGGCAGATCCTGCTCACCCTGATCGTCGTCGTCGTGGCCGCCCTCGTACTGTGGCGGATCATCAACTACTACATGTTCTCGCCGTGGACACGCGACGGCCATGTGCGCGCCGACGTGATTCAGGTCGCGCCCGACGTGTCGGGGCTCATCACCGCGGTGCAGGTCGCCGACAACCAGGAGGTGAAGCGCGGCCAGGTGCTGTTCGTGATCGACCAGGCCCGCTACACGCTCGCGGAGCGGCTGGCCGAAGCGACGCTCGCGCAGCGCCGCGCGACGCTCGCTCAGGCGAAGCGCGAATATGCGCGCAACCTGCAGCTCGGCAACCTGGTCGCCAGCGAGCAGGTCGAGGAAAGCCGCACGCGCGTCGAACAGGGCGAAGCTGCCGCCGCCGATGCACAGGTGTCGCTCGACACCGCAAAGCTCAATTTGCAGCGCACGACGATCGTGAGCCCCGTCGACGGCTACCTGAACGATCGCGCGCCGCGCGTCGGCGAATACGTGCCGGCCGGCCGCGCGGTGCTGTCAGTCGTCGATCGCAATTCGTTCCGCGTCGACGGCTACTTCGAGGAAACCAAGCTGCGCGGCATCGGTATCGGCCAGCCGGTCGACATCGTCGTGATGGGCGAGCCGCATCCGCTGCGCGGCCACGTACAGAGCATCGTCGCCGCAATCGAGGATCGCGACCGCACGCAGGGCGCGAACCTGCTGCCGAACGTGAACCCCGCATTCAGCTGGGTGCGGCTCGCGCAGCGCGTGCCGGTGCGCGTCGTGCTCGACGAGGTGCCCGACGACTTCCGGATGATCGCCGGCCGCACCGCGACCGTCGCGGTGCGAACCGACACGCGCCGCGATGACAATGCGAAGTCGGCCGCAGGCGCGTCCGCGGCATCCGCACCCGCGGCCGTCAGCGCGACGGGAGCATCGCAATGAAGCGGCACGGCCTGCGCCTCGCGGCGGCACTCGCGCCGCTCGCGCTCGCACTCGGCGCGTGCAAATCCGTCGGCCCCGACTACAAGCTGCCGCAGCAGGCATACGTGAATGCACCGCTCGCAAATCATGCGCTCGACGACGCGAACGGCGCGCTCGTGTCGCGCGACGCAGTGCCCGGCAACTGGTGGCAGCTGTACGACGATCCCGTGCTCGACGAACTCGTGCGCAGTGCGCTGAAATCGAACACCGACCTGCGCGTCGCCGCGGCCAACCTCGCACGTTCGCGCGCGGCGCTGGAAGTCGCGAACGAACAGGGCGGCTTCTCCGGGAGCGCGGAAGCAGCCGTGCAGCGCGCGCAGGAATCGGCCGAGCAATATCTGCTCGAAAACAAGTTGCCGGTCGTGAACGAAGGCGCGGTCGGCATCAGCGTGTCATACGAGCTCGATCTGTTCGGCAAGCTGCGGCGCGGCGTCGAGGCCGCGCGCGCGGACAGCGAAGCCGTGCAAGCGGCCGCCGACCTCGCGCGCATCACCGTCGTCGCGGACGTCGTGCGTGCATACGTCGAATCGTGCTCCGCCGGTGACGATCTCGCGATCGCGAAGCAGTCGCTCGCGCTGCAGCAGCAGCGCGTGAAGCTGTCGCAACGCCTGCGCGACGCGGGACGCGGCAACCAGACCGACGTCACGCGCGGCGTCACGCAGGTACGCACGCTCGCGGCCGACATCCCGCGCTTCGAAGGCCGCCGCAAGATCGCGCAATACCAGCTCGCCGCGCTGCTCGCGCGTTCGCCCGCGGACCTGCCGAAGGCGGTCGCCGAATGCGAGCGCCTGCCGAAGCTGCGCCAGCCGATTCCGATCGGCGACGGCGCAGCGCTGCTGCGTCGCCGTCCCGACGTTCGCGAAGCCGAGCGTCAGCTCGCCGCCTCGACCGCACGGATCGGCGTCGCGACCGCCGCGCTGTATCCGTCGATCAGCATCGGCGCGTCCGCCGGTTCGGTCGGCGTCGCCGCCGATCTGTTCTCGTCCACCACGAATCGCTGGTCGTTCGGACCGCTGATCAGCTGGTCGTTCCCGGTCAACGGCCAGCGCGCGCGCGTGCGCGAAGCCGAGGCGGCGACCGGCGGCGCGCTCGCTCACTTCGACGGTGTCGTACTGAATGCGCTGCGTGAAACGCAGTCGAGCCTCGCGACCTACGCGGCCGACGTGCAGCGCACCGATGCGCTTCGCACGGCCTACGAATCGGCGCGCAGTTCCGCCGACGAAACGCACCGGCTGTATACGGCCGGCCGCGAGTCGTTCATTTCGGATCTCGATGCGACGCGCACGCTGACGAGCGTGCGCGCGCAGGTCGCCGCGGCCGAAGGTCAGGTCGCCGCCGACCAGGTGAAGTTGTTCCTTGCGCTCGGCGGCGGTTGGGAAGGCGATATAACGGCCGCGGCGGTGCGGCAGACGTCGGCGGCGGGCGCGCCGGCTGCTGCGTCGGCCGCTGCGAAGTAAGCGCGCGGGGCGGCACGGCGTGCACGAGACACCTGCTGTCGCGCAGCATCGTGCGCCGTTTCGCATGTCCGGTATGTCGATGCCGACGTCGCGCTTCACCTGCAATGCCGGTAAACTCGTCCGCAGTTTCCGCCGTTCGCTCGCCGCCCGCCGGGCGGCCCCTTTCCTGGAGAGTCATCATGCGCACCAGCGCCCGTAATCAATTCGCCGGCCAGATCAGCGCCGTCAAGCCCGGTGCCGTCAACGACGAAATCACGCTGCGTACCCAGGACGGCCTCGACATCGTCGCCGTGATCACGCACGGCAGCGTCGCATCGCTCGGCCTCGCGGCCGGCGCGAAGGCCTTCGCGCTCGTCAAGGCATCGTCGGTGATCGTGATGGTCGACGTCGACGGCAGCAAGGTGTCGGCGCGCAACTGCGTCGCGGGCACCGTGTCATCGATCGCGAAGGGCGCGGTCAATTCGGAAGTCGTGATCAAGGCGGCAGGCGGCGCCGAGATCGTCGCGATCGTCACCAACGACAGCGTCGATCGTCTCGGCCTCGCAAGCGGCAAGGCCGCGTCCGCGATCTTCAAGGCGTCGAGCGTGATCGTCGGGGTCGAGTGATCCTCCGGTGATTGCAATGACGTCCGCGCTCGAGCATGCGCATCGACGCATATTGCAAGCGCTGCTGTCCGGCGCGGCCGATACCGATTCTCCGGATGCACGTCTGTTCGGTGAACTCATTGCGGCACGCGCATGCCGCAACGAGCTCGCGCTGCTCGGCCTGTCTCCCGCCCGGTTGAACGGCCTGCTTGCCCGCCAGTTTCCGCGCCTGAGTTCCGCCGATGCGTCGGCGCTCGCGCCGACGGCCACCGTCGCACCGCTGCCGGCCGCGCACGCGCAATTCGTCGAGACGCTGCACGCGCTGCTGATGCGGGATGCATATCCCGCCGTCGCGCACGACGACGCCGACTGCGTCGCTGCAATCATCGCGCATGCGTGCCTGCGCCCCGATCACCTGTGGCGCGATCTTGGCCTTGACGGACGCGACGCGGTAACCGCGATGCTCGATCGCTATTTCCCCGCGCTTGCCGCACGCAATGTCGCGCAGCTGCGCTGGAAGAAATTCCTCGCGCAGGAAGTGGCCGCATCGCTCGGCCGGCCGCCCGGGCCCGCGCCCGGATGCCCGGGCTGCGAGGATTTCGGATTCTGCTTCCCCCCGGGGCGATAATCGCGACGGCGGCATGCGCAGCTTGTCGGTGCGCATCGTTTGACCGATGATGCGCGACATCCCGTCCGCGCGTTTTCCCGCGCGTTCGTTCGACCGCAACGCTCACTGGAGAACCAGCCTTGACCGACTTTGCGAGTCCCAATCTGCCGTCGCGCGATTTCGAAGCCACGTCGCTGTTCTACGCGAAGCTCGGGTTCGTCGAAACTTGGCGCGATGACGGCTGGATGATCCTGAGACGCGGTGATCTGCTGCTCGAATTCTTTCCGCATCCCGGTCTCGACCCGGCCACGAGCTGGTTCAGCTGCTGTTTCCGGCTCGGCGACGTCGGTGCGTTTTGCGACGATGTGCTCGCCGCCGGCATTCCGGAACAGACGACCGGCTGGCCACGCGCGCATCGGCCGAAGCGCGAGGCATGGGGCGGCACCGTCGGCGCGCTGATCGACCCGGACGGGTCATTGATCCGGTTGATTCAGATGGAAGACTGAGTCGCAATCGAACGACGTCGATGCGCCCCCGCGGGCACCCGATAACGTCCCCATAAACAGCTACTTTGCGATGCGCATTGCACGCCGCGCGCGTCGTTCTCCTTTGCCGCGCAATCAGTGCCGATGGCGGTGATGAATGTCCGGGAAATGCGCGTGACTGTGCGTGATCGGCAAGTGCACGTGCGGATGCGTGTGCGGTTCATCACCGTCATACGGAAAATCGTGCGTGTGCTGATGATGTTCGTCGTGCCGATGCCGATGCGTATGCTCGAGTCGTTCATGCGCGTGCTCGTGTTCGTGCCGTTCGCGCACGTGCAGCCAGATGCCGAGCGCCATCAACGCGGCCGCGATCCAGAACGTGACGGACGGCAGCGCCGGCCAGATCAGCAGCGACAGCACGACGCCGAACAGCGGCGCCACCGAAAAATACGCGCCCGTGCGCGCACTGCCGAGATGGCGCAGCGCCACGACGAACAACACGAGACTGATCCCGTAGCCGCCGAGGCCGGTCAGCATCGCGGCGGCCGCGGCCGGAATGGCGGGCAGCGCCGCGCCGGTCGCGAGCGCGATACCGATGTTCACGGGCCCGGCGACCAGGCCCTTCGCGCATGCGATGACCATCGCATCGTTCGCGGCGACCTTGCGGGTCAGGTTGTTGTCGATCGCCCAGCACAGGCATGCGCCGGCAATCAGCAACGCGCCGACCGGCACGCCCGCGCGCCCCGGGCCCCACGACAGCAGCGTGCCGCCGGCGACGATCGCGACCATGCCGAGAAACACCTGAAGATCCACGTTCTCGCGAAACACGACCCACGCGATGACCGCCGTCAGCACGCCTTCGAGATTGAGCAGCAGCGCACTTGTCGCAGCCGGTGTGCTCGACAGTCCGAGCATCAGCAGCGCCGGACCCGCGACGCCGCCGGCCGCGATCGCGCCGGCGAGCCACGGCAGGTCCGAGCGTTGCAGCGGCGCGGCGTTCTCGGCCGGCGCGCGGCGGCGGCGCAGCCCGCGCAACAGGATTCCGACGCCGAGGCCGATTCCGCTACCAAGATAGAACAGGCCGGCGACCATGAACGGCGACATCGCGCCAATCAGCGCCTTGGCGAGCGGCGTCGCCGCGCCGAACAGCGCGGCAGCCGTGAGCGCGACGAGAATCGCGGAATGTCTCGGATTCATGATGCGGTCTTTGCGTTTGAGCGTTGTGCGTATGGAATCGGCAAGCTTCGTGTGACGCGGTGACGCGTACGCCTTGCCGGTGCCTTTCAATTTTGGGGAATGTCGGACGAATTGCGCCGGCTTTCAGGTAGCTGTCGCGTCATGCGCTACCGGCAACGCGCCGGCCCGACGATTCGTGCCGGGGAGATTATCGCGTGTGTGTGACTGGTCGCCAACTGACGGGCGGGCGGCCGCGCGGTGCGTCCGGACATCACCCTGCGGTCTTTCGAATATGGCCGCACTTCGCGTTTGTGCTGCGGCCCACGTGCGATAAATTCGTGTGGGAGCGCATCCGGGGTTTCATCTGAAATCCGATTACATTAGGAAAACGAATTATCGTGACGAAACATGAGCGGGCGGCCTCAAATCTGAAGTGCAACACTCTCGCCATCCGGTAATGTCCGCGAATGGCAAAGAGAACGTACCAACAACTTCAACCTGAAGAACGTATGCGAATCGATTTCTGGCGTGACGAGGGCT
>NZ_CADFEF010000039.1:0-50274 GCF_902833125.1 Burkholderia sp. BCC1640
CGTCCGCGGGCCACGCTGAACTGGCACACGCCTCTGGAAATCCTTGCTCAGATTCTGGCTAACCCCACGGATCGCGCTCCTGTTCAGTAACCCGCGAGGTGTTGCACTTCGCCCTTGAAACCGCCGGTCATCGCTACCGGCGAGCAAATTTCATGTTCGGCAATATCGACTTTGTTCAGTGCTGATCCATTTCGTCGAATGAGCACCAATCCTATTTAAATAAGACATTTAAAGCATGTCCCATTCTGGCCACACGCGATTGTTTGTTCAAAACCCATCGTGTATCAATAGCATGTCGCAAAAAGAACGTCGCTAATTTTCAAATCGGAATAAATGCGCTGTCAGCGATTTCGGATGGAGGTTGCAATGTCTTCCTCGTTTGAACAGCATGCTCGCCCGCTCCTCGGCATCGTCGTATCCGCACTCTGCATCAACGCCGCGGCACAGACCCAGCCCCCGGCGCCCTCGTCCGACGCTGAGGCCGGCCGATACATGATTTCGTACATCTGCGGTGATGCGCGAATCGACGGTACGGCACCGCTCCCCCCCGATGGCCGCCCTTACAACCTCGGCGTGTCGTTCGTATCAGGCGCGAACGGGCAACCGCTGTCCAACGTGCAGGTGCGGCTGCGACGGCATGGCCGCGTGCTCGTCGAATTCAAGGCAACGGGGCCGCGCTGTCTGTTCAGCGTGCCCGATGCAAGTTACCGGGTCGAGGGCACCTATCAGGGCTCGACCCAATTCGCGGTCGTCGAAACGGGCGCACTCACCACGCAGTTGCGGTGGTGAGCGTCGATTGAATCCGCATGGCGATGGCACGTGCTCATGTCGTGCACTGCGATCCGCCGAATCGAGGAGGACTGAATGACTCGTGCAGAACGACCGGACGGCTCGCCCGTCCGTCAGTCGAAGCCCGCCTGGGGCCCCGGAAAGAGTGCGGCACTCAGCATCATTGCGTTTGCCGCGATCTTCGGCGGTTTCGCGTACGTCCAGCGGGACGCGGGAGTCGGCCATGCAACCGTGACGCACGACATCGCCGGCATGATCGGCAGCGCCGTCGGAAAGTATCGCAACGCCATTGCGGCCGCGACGGCCGACGCCTCCCGCGCGGCATCGACCGTCGCGCAGGCCGAGCCGGTTACGCCTTCCGTACCGGGAACGCCGTTTGCGTCGGCAACATCTGCCGTGTCGGCCACGGCGGCGCCGGCCGCGCCGCCACGCACGACTGCCCGCGCCGCCGCGAAACACCCGCACCCCGCGCATGTGCCGCCCACGACGCTCGCGGCCAACGCGCACGCCGCATCGGCCGGCGGTCGCGCGGCGCGGCCCGGCGACACGCACCGTACGTCACGTTCGCAGGCGCTCGCAAGCACGAAAAAACACACCGACCCCGCGCCGCGTCGTCAACCGCAATCGTATCTCGCCGACTCGCCGCACATGGAGGCCACCAGCGTCACGCGCGACGAACTGGAAGGCGCGCGCGCACTGGCCCGGGCGCGCTGGTGCGCCCGGATCGACGAATGGAATTGCGTGGAGCAGAACGCGAGCCGCGCGCTCGCCATCGACCCAAAAAACAGCGAATCGCGCGCGCTGCTTGGACAAGCGATCCGCAACCGCCTGTGAAGCGGCCGGATGCCGCCGGGCCTCGCTGCCGGCGGCACGACGACCGGCGACGCGCGTCGTCGGGCGTGCAACCGATGTGATCGTTTCAGAGTGAGGAGACATCGTGGCTAACAATCGTAGGCAACAATGCACCACCGCCGCTCCGCCCAACCGGCGGATCCTCCTGCATGCGCCATTGCTGTTGCTGCTCATCGCGTCCGGCTCCTGTCTTGCCGCCGAAGGCGACGCGACCCCGGGCGGCGCAAGCGAAATCGCCGGGACGCGCGGCGCGGCGGATGCGCTGCCGCCCGACATGCAACCGACGGCAGCGTCGCTGGGAATCGCCCAGGGTCGGAACGCCCTGCCCCCGCAGGCGCCGACGCCGATCGCGCAGGCATCGGATGCGTCGATGCAGCTCGCGCAGGCGTCGGACCCGCCACCGCAGGCGATGCCGACCACGGTCGTGGTGGACCCCAACGTCGCCCAGCCGAGCGAACCGGCGCCGGGCGCGCCGATCCAGATCGCCCAGGCGACCGATACCGCGCCGCCGAGTACGCCGCCACCGATCGAGCCGACGTCGAGCGCCCCGATGCAGCCGGCCCAGGCATCCGACACCGCGCCGTCAAATATGCCGGCACCCGTCGCGCAGGCATCGGACGCGCCGATCGGCGTCGCCCAGGCCGCGAACCCGCAGCCGCCCGACACGCCGGCGCAAACTACCGCGACAACGTCCGACACACCTGCGTCCAGTCCGCCCGCGCCCGTCGCGCACACACCGGAGCCGCCGCCGCAACCCGCGCAGGCCGCAACCCCCGCGCCCTCGAATTCCGCGACGCAAACCGCGCAGGCCTCCGGCACCCCGATGCCTGGCTCGCCCGCGCCCGTCACCCAGACACCGGGCTCGCCACCCCCGTCCTCCGTGACGCCGAATTCACAGACGCCCGGCGCCCAGCTGCCCGGCGAGCAGACGCAACGATCGCAAGGCCCCGACGTCGAAGCGCCGAATGCCCAGATGCCGAATCTGCGTACCGCCGACATCGCGACGGTGCGCAACGACGTGTTCGGCCTCGCGGCGAGCGGCGGCGCGATCCAGGCGCTCGAGGAAGCGAAGGCACGGCCCGATGCGTTCTCCGCCGTCGACGTCGCGCAGCTGGAGGAACTGGCGATTCGCCAGCAGGTGCGCGGCGGACGTGACAAGTCGCGCTCGATGACGAGTTCCGACCGCTTCGACGGCCTCGACAGCGCGCTGCACGCCGCGGACGACCTCGACAAGCGGATGCCGGCCACGCCCGAATATTCGCCGGTCAGGACGGCGCTCGCGGGCGACCGCACCGTCGCCTACGCGGCGCGCGGCGACATGACGAAGGCCGTCGCGACGTTCGAGACGATTCCGTCCGACGCGGAGATCTCGATCGACGCGCTGGCGGCCGTCGGCGACGCCTACCTCTACCTGAGCGAACCGGCCAAGGCGAACGGCGTGTACCAGCGCGCGCTGAAGCAGGCGACCGCCGCGCCGACGGACCGCGCGACTCGCGGCTTCCAGTACGGTGCACGCACGCGTGCGATCGAACTGCGCGAAGGGCTGTTCTGGTCGTACGTCGACCAGGGACGCGCGGCGGACGCGAAGCAGGTGCTCGACGACATCGGCAACTCGCTGCCGCCGGCCAAGGAGGTGCGCAACTACGGTCCGGAAGAAAGCGACTTTCTGCGCTACTACCGGCTACGCGCGCAATACCTGATTTATACGGGCCGCGTCGACGAAGGGATCGCCGCGCTCGAGCAGCTCGAGCAACAGGTGCCGTTCAATGCGGAGGTCCGTGCCGCGCATGCCGACGCGGTGTCGGGCCAGGCGCATCCGCGCCAGGCGATCGCGATGTATCGCGCTTCGCTGACCGACCACCCGGACAGCGTCGAGATGCTCGCGGGCCTCGGCCGCGCGGCGCTCGTGGCGGACGATTACGCGACCGCGAAGTACGTCGACCAGACCGTGGACAACGTGTTTCCGGACAGCGGCGCCGTGCGCGGTTTCAAGCGCGACTACAAGGCATACCGCAGCCCCGTGTTCACGACCGACCTGAGTTTCGAGCACGGCAACAGCGCGCTGGCCGACAACAGCTTCACGTCGGACAGTTATGTGTATTCCCAACCATTCGGCGACAACTGGCGCGTCTTCTCGCACACGTTCTTCGGCCATGCGCAGACCGACTCCGGCAGCGTCAGCCGCACGCGCACCGGCGTCGGCGGCGACTACCGGCACGGGCCGCTCACCGTGCAGGGCGAAGTCACGCGCTCGTTCGGCGCAGACGGCCGAACCGGCGGCCGCGGATCGATCGCGTACGCGCTGAACGACTACTGGACGGTCAACGCCGGGCTCGATACCAACGACAACTCGCTGCCGTGGAAGGCGTATGCCGCGCACATCTGGGGCCGCTCGGCGAACGTCTCGGTCGTGTATCGGCAGAACGATCGTCGCGAGGTCAAGCTGAGCTACGGCGTGAGCCGGTACAGCGATTCGAACCTGCACCAGGAAATCACGGCAATCGCCACGCAGCGCGTGTACACGTCCGCCAATCAGCTCGTCAACGTATCGCTGGATCTCGGCACCGACAGCAACACGCGCCACGACGCGCCCTACTTCAGCCCGAGCCGCGACTACGCGGCCGCGGCGACCGTCATGCACCAGCTGACGCTGTGGAAGAAGGGCGACATGTCGCTGCAGCAGCGCGTATCGGTGTCGGGCGGCGTGTACAACGAGCGCGGCTTCGGCACCAGTCCGCTTTGGAGCGCACGCCTCGAGCACGCGTGGACGTTCAAGCACGACATCACGCTGAGCTATGGCGTCGAGGTCAGCAGCCACGCGTACGACGGCCAGCGCGAGCGCTCCGAAACCGGCTTCCTGTCGGTCAACCTGCCGTTCTAGCAAGGAGATCGCTCAATGCAAACCAGACGGACCTTCATGTGCGGATGCCTCGGCACGTTCACCGCCTGTTCGCTGTTCCCGGGCGTGACGAACGCCCGGATGATCGACCTGCTGCCGCCGTCCGATCCGGCCGACGGCAAGACGTTCCGCGTGATCTGCTTGCACGACGTGCGCGACAACCTGATGGCGTCGTTCTCCTCCGCGTCGGCGATGGTCGACCCGTTCGCGGTCGATACCGGCACGCTGACCGCGATCTTCTCGTGGCTGCAGACCAACAACTACCACACCATCACGGTCAAGCAGATCGAGGAATCGCGGCACGGCGGCAAGCCGCTGCCGCCGCGCGCGGTGCTCCTCACGTTCGACGACGGCTACCGCAGCCACTACACGAAGGTGCTGCCGCTGCTCGAGCGCTTCAAGTATCCGGCCGTGATGGGCATCGTCACCGCGTGGATCGATGCGCCGCCGAATGCGCCGATCCGCATCAGCGACAAGATCCAGGTGCCGCGCGACTACTTCATGTCGTGGGAGGAGGTGCAGAAGGTCGGTCAATCTCACCTCGTCGAGCTCGGCTGCCACACCCACAACCTCCATCACGGCGCGGTCGCGAATCCACAAGGCAACGAATTGCCGGCGACCACGTCGCACCTCTACCTGCAGAACGAGAAGCGCTATGAAACCGACGCCGAATTCGAAGCGCGCGTGCACGACGACCTTCAGACATGCGTGCGGCAGATCCGCGAACGCACCGGCATCGTCGCACGCTCGATGGTGTGGCCATACGGCGCGGAAAACCAGCCCGTGCGCAAGATATCGACGTCGCTCGGCATGGACATCCAGTTCAGCCTCGATGCCGGCCCGAATACGCCGGACGTGCCGCTGGACCGGCTGAGGCGGATCCTGATGATGTACGACGTCGACATCGGCGGGTTCGAGCGCTCGATGCGCGAGCCGGCATCCAACCGCGGCGACGTCGACGTGCCCGAGCGCATCGTGCAGGTCGATCTCGATCAGGTCTACGATCCCGATCCCGCGCGGCAGGAAGCGAATCTCGGCAAGCTGATCGAGCGCATCTACCGGATGCAGCCGAAATCGGTGTACCTGCAGGCCTATGCCGACCCGAAAGGCACGGGCGTGGCCGAAGCCGTATATTTCCCGAACCGGCACCTGCCGATGCGCGCCGACCTGTTCTCGCGCGCCGCGTGGCAGCTCAACACGCGCTCCAACGTGCAGGTGTACGCGTGGATGCCGGTGCTCGCGTTCCGGCCGCCGCCGGACAAGCATCAGGGGCTCGAGGCCGTCAGTGCATACGGCGGCGCGCCGGCCCGCGAGAACGGCACGCGCGTGTTCCGGCTGAGCCCGTTCGATCCGGAAGCGCGGCTGATGATCCAGCAGGTCTACGAGGATCTCAGCAAGCACGCGTCGTTCAGCGGCATCCTGTTCAGCGACGACGCCGTGCTCGACGACTACGAGGATGCGGGCCGACATGCGCTGCGTACCTATTCGCAGTGGGGGCTGCCGGCCGACGTCGGCAAGATCCGCGAGAACCCCGACCTGATGAAGCGCTGGACGCGCCAGAAGTCGCGCTACCTGATCGACCTGACCCGCCAGCTCGAGCAGATCGTGCTGGCGCACCAGAACGTGGGCGACGTGCTGACCGCGCGCAACATCTTCGCGATGCCGGTGCTCAAGCCCGAGTCGGAAGCGTGGTACGCGCAGAACTACGACGATTTCCTTGCCACCTACGACTACGTCGCGCTGATGGCGATGCCGTACATGGAACAGGCGAAGGACCCCGAGGGCTGGCTCGACCAGCTCGTGCGCACCGTCCGTACGAAGCAGCGCGGGCTGCAGCGCACCGTGTTCGAACTGCAGTCGTACGACTGGCACGCGCACAAGGACGTGCCGGCCCGCACGCTGCTCGCTCAGATGCGGCGACTGCGCAGCGAGGGCGCGGTGAATTTCGGCTACTACCCCGACAACTTCCTGAACGGCCAGCCGGAGCTCGACGCGATGCGCGACGTGATGTCGCTGAAGTCGCGGCTCGATCCGACCTCGATCAACGCGCTGATGCAGATGCAGCATGCGCAGGGAACCAAGACGCCATGACCACCCACAGCATCATCCAGCGCCTGCAGGATTTCGTCTTCTACTATCCGTTCTTCATGTCGTATCTGTGGATGATCGGTGGCGTCGTCCATTACTTCCTGCTCGAGGAAGGCCGCGAGCTGTCGACGCGCACGATCGCGGCGAGCGGAATCCCGAAGATCTCGATCGTCGTGCCGTGCTTCAACGAAGCGGCGAACGCGCGCGGCGTGATCCGCCACCTGAATGCGATGGACTACCCGAACTACGACATCATCGCGGTCAACGACGGCAGCAAGGACCGCACCGGCGAGATCCTCAACGAGCTGGCCGTCGAGATCCCGCGGCTGCTCGTGATCCATCACGCGCGCAACGAAGGCAAGGCGGTCGGGCTCACCACCGCGGCCGCGGTGTCGAACGCGGAATACCTGCTCTGCATCGACGGCGACGCGCTGCTCGCGCACGACGCGATCGGCTGGATGCTCGAGCATTTCCTGACCGATCCGGGCGTCGGCGCGGTCACGGGCAACCCGCGCATCCGCACGCGCACGTCGCTGCTGGGGCGCATGCAGGTCGGCGAATTCTCGTCGATCGTCGGGCTGATCAAGCGCACGCAGCAGGTGTACGGCCGCATCTTCACGGTATCGGGCGTGATCACGATGTTCCGCAAGACCGCGCTCGCCGATGTCGGCTACTGGAGCTCGGACATGCTGACCGAGGACATCGACATCAGCTGGAAGCTGCAGTGCCGCGACTGGCGCGTCGTGTACGAGCCGCACGCGCTCAGCTGGATCCTGATGCCCGAGACGCTGAAGGGGCTCTACCGGCAGCGGCTGCGCTGGGCGAAGGGCGGCATCCAGGTGCTGCTCAAGTACGCGGGCACGCTCGCGCGACCGACGCAGATGATGATGTGGCCGCTGTTCGTCGAGTACCTGATCGGCATCGCGTGGGCCTATTCGATGTCGTTCATCCTGCTGCTCGCGCTGATCGACGTCGTCTACCCGCTTCCGCAGACCTGGCATGTATCCGTGGTGCCGCACTGGCACGGGATGCTGCTGGTCGCGACCTGCATCCTGCAGCTGATCATCGGCAGCATGATCGATCGTCGTTACGACGAAAAACTCCTGATGTATTTCCTTGACACCGTCTGGTACCCCGTCGCGTTCTGGTTGATCAGCATGGTCACCACCGTCGTCGCCCTGCCCGCCGTCGTATTGCGGGGCCGCGGCAAGCGCGCCGTTTGGGTCAGTCCCGACCGAGGCATTCAACATGAAGAACGCGCCGATTATTGATCTTTCCCTGCGCGCCCCGCGCGAACTGATCGCCGAACGCGGCGGCATCGTCGGGCCCGTGCTCGTCGCATGGTTCCGCCTCGTGCGGCCCGCGCTCGTCGGAGGTGTGTGGGCATCGATCTGCATCTATACGTACCGCTACCTGCTGCCGTTCAACCAGGCCGAGATGCCGATCGAGCAGATCGTGTTCTACGTGACGAGCATCGCGCTGATCGCCGGCACGATCGTCATGTGGCTGATCGCGGGACGTGTCGTGCATCCGCTCGCGTACCGGCTGCGCGTGTCGAAGATGCTGCGGCGCTCGGCCAGCGTGAAGATGCGCTCGCTTCCGCCGACCGCGCTCGCGGGCGCCCGCCGGCGCGGCGCGCGGCGCACGTCGCGCATTCTCGTCGCGTCGCACGATGCGAACGGCTCGATCTCGGGCATCGAATGGATCGCGCACGCGGGACCGCAGCCCCGCGAATAGGTCACCGGAGACGTGCCGCGCCGGACGCGACGCATGCCGCGCGACGCGACACCGCTCCCGGATTCGCGCCGTCGCGTGTCGTGCGCCGGCCTGCAACTTCCTGTAGACGAGGTGAATCATGTGCGGAATCGTCGGAGCAAGCGGCCTGAACAATCAGGTGCCGCAACTGGTCAATGCACTGAGCCGGCTCGAGTATCGCGGTTACGACTCGTGCGGCATCGCCGTGCTGCGTGACGGCCGCCTGCGCAGCGAACGCACGCTGCGGCGCGTGGCGGACCTGCAGGACCGCGTGCTGACGCTCGGCCTCGAAGCGCAGACGTGCATCGCGCACACGCGCTGGGCGACGCACGGCGCGCCGTCGGAAATGAACGCGCACCCGATCATGTCGGGCGACACGATCGCGGTCGTACACAACGGGATCATCGAAAACCACGATGCGTTGCGCGCCGAACTGCGGGAGCGCGGCTACACGTTTCGCGGCGAGACCGACACCGAGGTGATTGCGCATCTGATCCACAGCATGTATCGCGACGACCTGTTCGATGCCGTCACCCGCGCGGTCAAGCGGCTACACGGCGCGTACGCGATCGCCGTGCTGAGCGCGCGCGAGCCGCAGCGGCTCGTCGCCGCGCGCGCGGGCTCGCCGCTCGTGATCGGCATCGGCGCGGACCAGAACTACCTCGCGTCCGACTGCGCGGCGCTCGGCGACCTGACCGACCGCTTCGTCTACCTGGAAGACGGCGACGTCGCGCTGATCACGCCGGAACGGATCGACGTGGTGGACGCGATCGGGAGCGAGGCCCAGCGTCCGCTATGCCTGGTCAAGGCGCGCGACGACGACGCCGCGCTCGGCCCGTATCAGCACTTCATGCAGAAGGAAATCTTCGAACAGCCGAAGGCGATCGCCGCCACGATCGACGGTGTCGACACGATTTCGCCCGCGCTGTTCGGCGGCAGCGACAGCACGCGGGCGCTGCTGTCGAAGACCCGGAGCGTGCTGCTGCTCGGCTGCGGCACCAGCTACTACGCGGGCCTGACCGCGAAATACTGGCTCGAGAGCATCGCAGGCATTCCGGCGCAGGTCGAGATCGCGAGCGAATATCGCTACCGCGACACCGTGCCCGATCCGCGCACGCTGGTCGTCGGTATTTCGCAGTCCGGCGAAACCGCCGACACCATCGGCGCGATCGAGCGCGCGCGCGCGATGGGCCAGGATATGTCGATGGCGATCTGCAACGTGGCGACCAGTTCGATCGCACGCAACGCGCCACTCAGCTTCCTGACGCGGGCCGGCATCGAGCTCGGCGTCGCATCGACCAAGGCGTTCACGACGCAGCTCGTCGCGCTGTTCGTGCTTACGCTGACGCTCGCGCAGCAACGCGGCCGGCTCGATGCGGCACATGTCGCGATGCACCTGAAGAAACTGCACGAACTGCCGGATCGCATCGCTCACGCACTCGCGCTGGAAACGCAGATCATGGGCTGGGCCGCGAAGTTCGCGCGCACCGAGAACGCGCTGTTCCTCGGGCGCGGCATTCACTATCCGATCGCGCTGGAAGGTGCGCTGAAGCTCAAGGAAGTGTCGTACATCCATGCGGAAGGCTATCCGGCCGGCGAACTGAAGCATGGCCCGCTCGCACTCGTCACGAGCGCGATGCCGGTCGTCACGATCGCGCCGGACGACCGCCTGTTCCAGAAGCTGAAGTCCAACATGGCCGAGGTGCGCGCACGCGGCGGGCGGCTGTACGTACTCGCGGGCCATCATCTCGAGATCGACGCCGACCGCGACACGCACCTGATCCGCGTGCGCGAATCGGGGGACGCGCTGTCGCCGATCGTCAACGTGATCCCGTTGCAGCTGCTCGCGTATCACGTCGGGTGCGCGCGCGGCGCCGACGTCGACAAGCCGCGCAACCTCGCTAAATCCGTCACCGTCGAATGATGCGACGGCCGGTCGCGGCGCCGATCGCCACCGTGCGCGCCCATGCGGGCGCGCGCGCCGCCGCGTGGCGTGTCGCGACCGTGCTCTGCGGCGCATGTTGCGCCGTCGCGGCACCGTCGCACACGTTCGCCGGCGCGCCGGTCGTGCACACCGTCACGGTGCGGGCGCCCGCGTCGCCGCAGGACAGCGGCGACCCGCGGCGCTTCATGCACGGAATCGGCGTGGCCGACGCCGGCGACGGCCGGCGCTGGGTGTTCTTCAGCAGCTCGGGCATTGCGCCGCGCGGCGCGCTGCGCAACGGCAACTGGCCGCACGACGTGTACGTCGGCGAATGGCTGCCGGGCAAGCCGCGTCTGCTGCGCGTCCGTACGTTCATCAGCCGTCCGGAAGCGCAGGAGCCCGTATCGATCGCGCAGAATCCGCGTGGCGACATCTTCGTCACGTTCGAGGACGGCTGGAACACGCCGCAGGAGGTCAGCCAGCGCTACGGCGTCTATCGGCGCGACCTGAAGCCGATCAAGCCCTACCCGAACGACGTCGAGGCGGGCGGTCACTCCGGGCATGTCGCCGCGGTGGGCGAACGCTTCGTCGTGTTCTATTCCGCCGACTGGATCGACGGCGGCGGCGTCGACAACCTCGGCACCGGCAACGGTGTCTACGTGAAAACCTACGATGCCGACGGACGCGTGCTGAATCACGTGCCGGTCGCGCCGCACCGCCGCGAATGGTGGCCCGTGGTCGCCGGCTCGCCGCACCGCGCGCTGCTCGTCTGGCAGAAATTCATCGAAGGCAGCACGGATGCGACGCTCGAATACGCGATGTTCGATCCGGTCACGGCGAAGCTCGACAAGCTCGGGCCGCTGAGCGACGCGATCCAGTACTACGTGTATTCGTCCGCGTACGTGCCGGCGATCGACCGCTTCGTCGTCATCACGACGACGGCGGACAATCGTGGCGTCGCGATGCTGATCGACCCGGACGGCCGCCGCCTCGCGACACTCGACTGCCTGCCGGCGTCGGTGCGGGAATCCGGAATCGGCGTCGACGGCACGCATGCGTATGTGCCGACGCGCGACGGGCGGCTGCTGACGCTGGCGCTTTCGGCAACCGGCATGTCGGTGAGCGGCGCGCAGCGCTCGCCGATTCCGTGGGGTTCGACCGGCATCGCCGGGTTCGCGGCACGCGGCGGGACGATGCATTTCGTATCGCTGACGCCGTCCGGGACGCGCGAAGCCGATTTCGACACGGCAAGGGAAACGCCTTTGCCGAAGGCCGACGCGCAGTGTCCGACACATTGACGGCGACGCGAACGGGACCGGACCGACACCGTCGCCCCGTGTAATTGCGCAGCCGGCCGACTTGCGCAATGCGATCCCGCCCGCTGCCGCCGGCCGGCGCGATCGCCGCCACTGCGCCGATCCCGCATCGAATTCGCCAGCGACCCCCGTACCGGCTAGACTGTCGCCCGATTCCATCCATCGGCCGCGCGCTCGCCTCCCTGCCGCCGCCGGAACGCCCCCACGGAGAACGAATGCTGAAGCGCCGGTGGTTTTCGCTGTTGCTGGTGACGGTGTGTCTGATCGCGACGCGCGCGTCCGCGCAGGGCTCGCTCGAACTCGAGACCGACGGCACGCCTCGCGTGCTGACGCGCCAGGCGCTGCTCGCGCGCGCCGACGCGACGGACATCCACGTGCCGCGCGACATCGCGTACGGCCGGCCGATGACGTTCCGCGCGGTGCCGTTCGCCGCCCTGCTCGGCGACACGCCGCTGCCGGCGGACGGCGTGCTCGAAACACGCGCGGCCGACGGTTTCGCCGCGCAACTGCCGTTGGATCTCGCGCGCCGCCGTGCGCCGGCCGGAGCCGTCGCGTGGCTCGCGATCGAGGACCCCGCGCATCCGTGGCCGAAGCTGCCGGGCAAGCAAGTCAGCGCCGGGCCGTTCTATCTCGTGTGGCTCGGGGCGGATGCATCGTCGGTGCGCGGCGAGCAATGGCCGTATCAGATCGTTCGCATCACGATCGAATCGTCGCCGCTCGCGCGCTGGCCATCGCTCGCCGTCGATCCCACGCTGCCGACGAACGATCCGGCCCGCGCGGGCCAGCGACTGTTCGTCACGCAATGCCTCGCGTGCCATCGCCTCGACGGCGCGGGCAGCAGCCAGGCCGGCCCCGACCTGAACGCGCCGATGAATCCGGTCGACTACTTCCAGCCCGCCGCGCTGCGCCGCTACATCCGCAATCCGGCATCGGTGCGCGACTGGCCGGGCCGCGTGATGCCGGCATTCCCGCCCGATCAACTGAGCGACCGTGAGCTCGACCAGATCGTCGCCTACCTCGCGTTCATGGCGCGGCACAAGGCGGGCAAGTAAGCCGCGCAGGTCTCGCGCGCATCACGCGCCCGGTTCCTGCGCGCTTTGCAGCACCGCGCGCAGCAGCACGTCGGCGCCCGCCGCCGACCATTCCGGCGTGATCGCCTCGGCCTCGTTGTGGCTCAGCCCGTCGACGCACGGCACGAAGATCATGCCCGTCGGCGCGACGCGCGCGATGTAGCACGCGTCGTGACCCGCACCGGACACGATGTCCATGTGCGGCAGCCCGAGCGCCTGCGCCGCATCGCGCACCGCGTCGATGCAGTGCGGCGCGAACGGCACCGGCGGATACGTGAAGATCTGCTCGATCCGCGCACCGAGGCCGGCATCGGCCGCGACGCGCGCCAGTTCCGCACGCAGCGCCGCGTCGAGCTCGTCGAGCACCGCATCGTCGGGATGGCGAAACTCGACCGTGAAGAAGCAGCCGCCCGGCACCGTGTTACGCGAATTCGGCCGCGCCTCGATCATCCCGACCGTCGCGCGCGCATGCGGCGCATGGCGACGGCCGAGCGCATCGACGAATTCGATCATCCGCGCGGCACCCACCAGCGTGTCGCGCCGGAATTCCATCGGCGTGGTGCCCGCGTGCGCGTCGACACCCGTCAGCGTTACCTCGTACCAGCGCTGCCCCTGCCCGGCGGTCACGACGCCGATCGTCTTGCCGGCGCGCTCGAGAATCGCGCCCTGCTCGATATGCAGTTCGTAGGCGGCATGCACCGCATAGCCGCCGACGGGCTCGGTGCCCGCGTAGCCGATCCGCGCGAGTTCCTCGCCGATCGTCCTGCCCGCGCCGTCGGTGCGCGACAGCCCGTATTCAAGCGGATAGACGCCCGCGAACACGCCGGCCGAGATCATCGCCGGCGCAAAGCGCGACCCTTCCTCGTTGGTCCAGATCACGACGTCGATCGGACGCTCGGTCTCGATGCCCGCATCGTTCAGCGCACGCACAACCTCGAGACCGCCGAGCACGCCGTAGATGCCGTCGTAGCGGCCGCCGGTCGGCTGCGAATCGGCGTGCGAGCCCGTCATCACCGGCGCGGCATCGGGATTGCGGCCCGAGCGGCGCGCGAACACGTTGCCCATCCGGTCTACCCGCACCGTGCAGCCGGCATCGCGCGCCCACTGCACGAACAGATCGCGCGACTCGCGGTCGAGGTCGGTCAGCGCGAGACGGCAGACGCCGCCTTTCGGCGTCGCGCCGATTTGCGCCATCCGTTCAAGCGACGCCCACAACCGCGCGCCGTCGACGCGCGGCGCGCCAGCGAGATCGTCACGCATTGCCGGCCTCCGGGGTGTCAACCTGCGGCGCCGCCTGCAGCGCATAGCGGAAATCGCAGCGCTTGCCGCCCTGCATGATCGTGCTCGTGCGCGTCAGCGCGATGCGCGGGTCGTAACCCTCGATGAAGTAGCTGTCGCGCGCGCAGCTCAACAGGTGGCCGATCTCGCCGAGCCCCATCGCGTGATACATCTCCGCGTAGCTGCAGCGATGCACGTCGTAATCGTAGTGCGCGTCGTCCGCTCGATGCACCTCGACGTCGAGCGCGTCGTCCTTCTCCCACAGCACCTGCAGCGCGATGAACGATTGAACGCTCGTGCCGTCGGGCTCCTGCGCGGCGAACGTGCGGCCCGCGTCGACGGCCGCGCCGCGCACGGCTTCCGCGATCACGGCCTGCGCGCGCTCGGTGCCGAATTCCCGCTTCATGATCTCGTAGATCGGCTTGATGATTTCCGCTTCGATGCGGCGCCGCGCGAGAATGCCGAGGCGCGAGTCCTCGGGTGCCACCGTGGATGCATGTGTCGTGTCGGTCATGGGATTCGTCTCCGTCGTCATTTCGTTGCGGGGTGCGCGCCGCCGAGCACGTCGACGACGGTCCACTTGCCGCCGCGCACCTGATAGATCGTGAATGCCGGGTCCTTCAGATTGCCTTCGGCGTCGAATGCGACCCGGCCGGTCACGCCGGGCCGGTCGATCGCGCGCACGGCCGCGACCAGCTTCGCCGGCTGCGTCGTGCCGGCCTTCTGCGCGGCCGCGATCAGCGTGGCCGCCGCGTCGTACGCGAACGGCGCGTGCAGCTCGATCGGCGCGTGAAAGCGCGTGCGGTACTGCGTGTCGAACGCCTTGCCGCCCGGCATCCGGTCGAGCGGCAGGCCCGGTTCGAGCGCCGTCACGCCGTCGCCGTCCTTGCCCGCGAGCGACAGGAAGGTCTGGCTCACAAAGCCGCCGGCGCCGAGCAGCGGCGCGTTCACGCCGAGCTGGCGCATCCGGCGTGCGATCGGCGCGGCCTGCGCGTCGAGCCCGCCGAAGAACACGAGATCCGCGCGCTTGCCCTTGATTGCGGTCAGCACGCCGCTGAAGTCGGTCGTCTTGTCGTTCACGTACTGGCGATCGACGATCGTGCCGCCATTCGCCTGCACGCCCTTGATGAACTGGTCGGCCAGCCCCGCGCCGAACGACGTGCGATCGTCGATCACCGCGATACGCCTGGCCTTCAGCGTCTTCACCGCATAGGCGCCGGTGAAGTTGCCGCCCGCATCGTCGTGACCCATGATGCGGAACGCCGTCGCGTAGCCCTGCTGCGTGTAGGGGTGGCCGGTGGACGCCGGCGCGATCTGCGGAATGCCCGCATCGCGGTAGACGCGCGACGCCGGCACGCTGCAGCCCGTGTTCCAGTGACCGACGACGCCGATCACGTGCTGGTCGACGAGCTGCTGCGCGACCGCGACGGCCGTGCGCGGATCGGATTGATCGTCGGCCGCGACGAGCTTGTAGACGACCGGCTTGCCGCCGATGCTCGGATGCGTCGCGTTCGCGTCGTCGATCGCGAGCTGCGCGCCGTTCTGCAGGTCCTTGCCGATCCGCGCGGACGGGCCGGTGAGCGGCGCGGCGAGACCGATCAGGATCGTCTGCGGCGCGGACTGCGCGAAGGCGGGAACGGCGGCGATCAGCGTGGCCGCGGAGAATGCGAGGCTGGCGGGAAGAAAAGCGATTTTCATGTGCGGGGATCGGGGACTCGAATCAAAACATGAAAAATATTAAATATTCGGCTCCCGCACCCAAAATATTCAATTGTTGGATGCTTATGCCATTTCCGACACAATAACGTAATCGCCTGTAAATACGAGATATTTTTGTGTTGTCGCTTACCCTGATTTTTCGATAAAATTCGACACATGAAAAATATCGAACAATTGCCGCACGATCCGCCGCTGCGCGCCGTCCGCGCGTTCGAGGCATTCGCGCGTCTCGGCTCGGTCACCGCGGCGGCGCACGAGCTCGACATCACGCCGTCCGCCGTCAGTCACCAGCTGCAGCTGCTCGAAGCGTTCATCCAGACGCCGCTGACCGTGCGCGAAGGCCGGCTGCTCGCGCTTACCGACGAGGGGCGCGACTACTACCGCTCGATCAGCACCGCGTTCTCGGTGCTGCGCAGCGCCACGCGCTTCGTGCGCGACCGGTCGTCGCTGCGGCAGATCACGATCAGCCTGATTCCGCTGCTCGGCATCGGCTGGTTCATTCCGCGGCTGCACGCGTTCCTCGCCGACAACACCGATGTCGACGTGACCGTGCTGTATGCGCATCACCGCAACTATCGAAGCGACGCGTCCGACCTGTCGATCCGCTTCGGCACCGGCGACTGGCCCGGCTACCGCTGCGAGCGGCTGCTGCCGGGCGCGATGGTGCCGATGTGCAGCCCGTCGTTCCTGAAGCGCCACGGGCCGTTCCGCACGCCGGCCGATCTCGCGCGGGCGCCGCTCGTGCACGACGAGGATCGCAGCACCTGGGTCAACTGGCTGCAGGGCGCCGGCGTGCGGCACGTGTCGCACGCGGTGGGGCCGATGTTCGAGGACGGGCAACTGACGCTGAGCGCGGCGCGCGCGGATCTCGGCGCGGCGCTGCTGCGCGCGCCGCTGGTCGAGCGCGAACTGGCGAACGGCGAACTCGTGAAGCTGTTCGACCATGCGCTCGACGACGGGCGCGACTACTACCTGTGCACGCGCGAGGATACGGACATGCCGGACGGCGCGAGACGGCTGGCGGATTGGCTCCGGCGGATGGCTGCATAAGCGTGCCCGACCGCACGCGTACCGTCCCGCCGATGCGTCATACCGCCCGCCCCCATCCGCGCGCGACCGCATGTGCGACCGTCGCGCGCGCCAGCTCCTGCGTGCTGTCGATCAACGCGAACGGTGCATCGCGCAACGCGCGCGCCGCGATCGGAATTTCCGTGCAGCCCATCACCGCCACGCCCACGTCCCGTCGTGCCAGCGTCGCGAGCGCGCGCGTCAGGCACCGCACCGACGCATCGAGCTTCCCCGCCTTGACCGCCGCGATGCACGCGGCGATATCGCGCTGCGCGACCACGCCCGGCATCACCGGCTCGAAACCGCGTGCACGCAGCGCCGCCTGGTAAAAGCCCGACACCAGCGTGCCGCCCGTGGCGAGCACCGCGACGCGCCGCACGCCAGCCGGCAACGCGGCCACCGACGCATCGACGATATGCAGGATCGGCGCCGCGCTGCGTTCGCGCAGCGGCGCATACCAGTGATGCGCCGAATTGCACGGAATCGCGATCACGTCCACGCCGCAGCGGTTCAGCAGCGCGATGCCATCGAGCAGCGCCGGCAGCGGATCGGTCCCGCCGTCGATGATCGCGCGCGAGCGATCGGGCGTTCGCGTCAGGTTCGCGACGATCATCGGCAGGTGCTCCTGATCGCAACGCGCGCGTGTCAGGCGAATCACACGATGCATGAAGTCGACCGTGGCCAGCGGCCCCATTCCGCCCAGTACGCCGACAAGTGCCATGATGCCTCCCCTCCTTCACGCACGCGGCGGCCGCGCGCAGATCGCGGATACGACGGCCGAGTTGCCGATCACCAGCAACAGTGTCCGCAATATTTCGCAGAACGGATCGATCGCTGCGAAAAGAACGAACGCAGCCTCGAACGGCAGGTGCAGTGCCGCGCACACCATGCCGGCGAGCGACACCGTCACGACGCCCGACGTGCCGGTCGACGCGAATCCGGCCAGCACCGATGCGACCAGCACGACGCAAAGCTCGCCGGGGCCGAGCGACCGTTCGTAGAGTTGTGCGACGAACAGCGTCGCGCTTGCGTAATAGACCATCGGCCCGACGCGCAGCAGCGACACGGCAAGCGGCACGACCAACTCGACGCGCGCACGGGCAAAGCCGAAGCCGTCGGCCAGGCACTCGATCATGCTCGGCATGCAGGCCACGCTGCTGCGCGTGGCGAGCGCCATCGCGAACGGCGTGCGCAACCCGGCGAGCGTCTCGGCCAGCGTCGCGCCCGAGCGTTTCCAGATCACGACGATCGCGGCCGCGATCAGCACGAGCGCGACGACGGCGAACGCGGCGACGAAGCGGACCATCGCCTCGAGCGGCCCGAACCCCGACGTGCCGATCTGCGCGGCGCCGCCGCAGAACAGCACGATCGGCGTCGGATACGCGAGCCAGTGCATGATTTTCTGACACGTGAAATAGACGGTCTCCAGCGTCTGGCTCAGCGCCGCCGAGATGCTCGCCGGCACGCGTCCCGACGCGAAGCCGAAGAACAGCGAGAACACCAGCGCCTTCAGCGTGTCGCCGCTCGCGAGCGCCGCGAAGAAGTTGCCGGGCACCAGTGCGATCAGCATGTCGGCAAGGCCCGACGACTTCTCCGCGGGATCGGTGCCGTACAGCGTCATCACGGTGTCGCTCGCCGCGCCGTCGCTGCCGACCAGCGCACCGAACGCCTTCAGCGTCGCGTTCGACAGATGCTCGCCCGGCCGCATCGCGACCAGCACGACCGCGCCGACCGCCACGACGAACACCGACGCGCAGCCGAAGATGGCGATCACGCGCATCACGAGGTCCGACGCGCTGCCGTCGCGCAGCAGCCGCTGCAGGCTGAAGATCACGGCGGCCGTCATGAACGGCAGCGCCGTCATCTTCAGCAGGCCGACGTACACCTGGCCCACATAGTCGAACTTCGGCGCGGCGGCCGGCCACAGCACGCCCGCCACGATCCCGAGCGCAAGGCTGCCGAAGACCGTCAACGGATGGATCGCGAACGCATGCAGCCGCTCGATGCGGGGCATGATCCTGATGTTCTCGTTCATGTTCATGTTCATGTCAGCGACCCATCGCATCGAGCAAGGATTTCACGTCGAGCCGCTTGTTGCGCTCGGCCAGGAACTGATTGACGAACGCGAGCAGCGTCGGCGTGGACACCGGCACGCCGACGGCAAGCGCGTCGGTGAGGTCGTCGAAGGTCGCGACGCGCAAGCGGATCGGCGCGGTCGGGTCGTCCTGCATCACCAGCTTGATCGCGAGTTCGTCGCGATACACAGCCGTGACCGCTCCGGCGTTCAGCGCGTCGAGCGTCGCCGGCCAGCTCGGATACGTGCGCACCCGCGCGGCCGGGAAGTCGCTGCGCACGTATTCCGCATAGGCCGACCCCGCGACGACGCCGATCGTGCCGCGGTAATCGCGCACGACTTCCGGCAGCGCGCGCCCTTTCGCGAGTTCCGCGAAGCTGACGCGGTTGATCAGCAGCGCGCGTCGCAGGTTGATGTACGGCGTGCTGAAGCGGATCACCTGCGCACGCGGCAACGTGCGCGACAGCTTGCTGATCGCGACGTCGGCCTGCCCGGTCGCGAGCAGGTGAACGACATCGTCGAACGTGCGCGCATCGCGGTCGAACTGCACGGACACGCCGAGCTTTTTCGCGAGTTCGTCGGCGAGATCGATGTCGACGCCCGCCAATGCGCCGTTGCGCGACATGAAGAACGGCGGCTGATCGACGCCGAGCACCGCGACGACGAGCGCGCCGCGCGAGACGATGCGGGCGAACTCGGGCGCGAGCAGCCGGCCGTCGGGCATCTGCACGAGGCCGGTCGATGTGGTGGCGGGTGTCGCCGTCGCGGCCGGCGCGGACGCATCGACGGCGAGCGCCGGCGCGGCACACGAGAGGGTCACGAATACGCAGGCCGCACCGCGCAGAAGCCGATGCAGGCATCGCCACATGGGGACGATCTCGCGGAACCACGCGAGCGGCGCACACAGGGCGCGTCCGGAAAAAAGGTTCATGGCGGCAGTGGGACGGAGAGTGTCTAACGACCGCGCAGCCGTTCGTGCCGAACGGGCGCCGGGCCCTTGCGCGGGGCGCATCGCCGTCGCCCGGCGCCGCGCCCTCCCGCACGCCCAATGTGTCAGAAGCGCCGGTTGGCCGAAATCCGCCGGAAGGCCCGGCCCGGATGGCACGGGCCGACCGGACGGCCCGTCGCGACGGGGCCGGAAGCAGATAGAAATTCCCGATGCCGCGGATTGAAACAAGCAATTTCACAAACCTGGGGTGAACCCGGATACTGGCAACACTTCATCAACACCCAAGCAAAGGAACTCGCAAGATGCCGATCATCAACACCCAAATCAAACCGTTCAAGGCAACCGCATACCACAACGGCGATTTCGTGCCCGTGTCCGAAGAGAACTTCAAGGGCAAGTGGTCCGTCGTCGTGTTCTACCCGGCCGACTTCACGTTCGTCTGCCCGACCGAGCTGGGCGACCTCGCCGACCGCTACGCGGAATTCCAGAAGCTGGGTGTCGAGATCTACGGCGTGTCGACCGATACGCACTTCACGCACAAGGCATGGCACGACACGTCGGACACGATCGGCAAGATCAAGTACCCGATGATCGGCGACCCGACGCTCACGCTGTCGCGCAACTTCGACGTGCTGATCGAGGAAGAAGGGATGGCGCTGCGCGGCACGTTCGTGATCAACCCGGAAGGCGAGATCAAGCTGTGCGAAATCCACGACAACGGCATCGGCCGCGACGCAGGCGAACTGCTGCGCAAGGTGCAGGCCGCGCAATACATCGCGGCGCACCCGGGTGAAGTGTGCCCGGCCAAGTGGACGCCGGGTGCGGAAACGCTGACCCCGTCGCTCGACCTGATCGGCAAGATCTGACGATCGCGCCGCGCGCCTCGCACGAGGCGCGCGCGTCACGCGAACACGGGCCGCCTCGTGCGGCCCGCGCCCTTCTCCGGCACGACGTGCCCGACCATAATTATCAATACGGAATCCGAAACGCCATGCTCGACGCCAATCTCAAGAACCAACTGAAGGCGTACCTCGAAAAGATCACGCGCCCGATCGAACTCGTCGCGTCGCTCGACGACAGCGCGAAATCGCAGGAACTGCTTGCGCTGCTGAACGAGATTGCGTCGCTGACGTCGCGCGTGACCGTAACCGAACGCCGCGACGATGCCGAGCGCAAGCCGTCGTTCTCGATCGGCGAACCCGGCAAGCCGGCCGGCATCCGCTTCGCCGGCATCCCGATGGGCCATGAATTCACGTCGCTCGTGCTCGCACTGCTGCAGACGGGCGGCCATCCGCTCAAGCTCGACGACGACGTGATCGAACAGATCCGCGCGCTCGACGGCGATTACGCGTTCGAGACGTATTTCTCGCTGTCGTGCCAGAACTGCCCGGAAGTCGTGCAGGCGCTGAACGTGATGTCGCTGATCAACCCGCGCATCCGCCACGTCGCGATCGACGGCGCATTGTTCCAGAACGAAGTCGAAGCACGCCAGATCATGGCCGTGCCGACGATGTTCCTGAATGGCGAATCGTTCGGCCAGGGCCGCAGCAGCGTGAAGGAAATTCTCGCGAAGCTCGACACGGGCGCCAGCGCCCGCGCCGCGAAGTCGCTCGAGAACAAGCCGGTGTTCGACACGCTGATCGTCGGCGGCGGCCCGGCCGGTGCGGCCGCCGCGATCTATTCGGCGCGCAAGGGCATCGCGACGGGCGTCGTCGCCGAGCGTTTCGGCGGCCAGGTGCTCGACACGATGGCGATCGAGAACTTCGTGTCGGTGCAGGAAACGGAAGGACCGAAGTTTGCCGCGGCGCTCGAGCAGCACGTGAAGCAGTACGACGTCGACATCATGGACGTGCAGCGCGCCGACGCGCTGATTCCGGGCGACGTGCACCAGATCCGCCTCGCGAATGGCGCAGTGTTGAAGGCGAAGACGATCATTCTCGCGACCGGTGCGCGCTGGCGCGAAATCAACGTGCCGGGCGAGCGCGAATACCGCAACCGCGGTGTCGCATACTGCCCGCACTGCGACGGCCCGCTGTTCAAAGGCAAGCGCGTGGCGGTGGTCGGCGGCGGCAACTCGGGTGTCGAGGCCGCGATCGACCTGGCCGGCATCGTGAAGGAAGTCACGCTGATCGAATACGGCGCGCAACTGCGCGCGGACGAAGTGCTGCAACGCAAGCTGCGCAGCCTGCCGAACGTGACGATCGTCACGCAGGCGCAGACGACCGAGCTGACCGGCGACGGCAGCAAGCTGAACGGGCTCGTCTACAAGGATCTGCGCTCCGGTGAAACGAAGCGTGTCGATCTCGAAGGCGTGTTCGTGCAGATCGGCCTCGTGCCGAACACCGAATGGCTGAAGGGCACGATCGAACTGTCGAAGCACGGCGAGATCGTCGTCGATGCGCGCGGTGCGACGTCGGTGCCGGGCGTGTTTGCCGCCGGCGACGTGACGACGGTGCCGTTCAAGCAGATCGTGATCGCGGTGGGCGAAGGCGCGAAGGCATCGCTCGGCGCGTTCGATCACCTGATCCGGCAAGACGCGACGCCGGCGACCGCCGACGCGCCGCAGGTCGAAGAAGCGATCGCCGCGTAACGCGCGACGCACCGCGCAGGTTCGTCTCTCTTGGCCACGCATGCCCTGGTCGGCGTGCGGGGCCCTTTTTTATCCGGCGTCGAGCGGCGTTGCGCGAGCGCCGCCGCTCCGTTCTCACTGAGCCACGCCGGGCCCGGCGTTCGCCGGTGTGGCTGCCTTGAAGCTGCTCGACTGCTTGACGAGCTGGTCGGTCATCGCGGCGGCGACCGGATTCGCACCCGTCGACGCATGCTGCGGATCGACGCTCGGCGCCGCCACGTATCGCGGTGGCGGCAACGACGGATCGAGCTTTGCCGATTCCCGCACGAGTGCCGCGGTTTCAGGCGTTTCGGATTTCATCGCGGGGGTCGCGGCCGCGTGCCGCTCGAGCCCGTCGCGCTTGCGCGCCGCGCGCTGGGTCGGCTGCTCCGCCTGCTGACTCGGCCGGGCCGCCTGCGTCGCCTGGGCCGGCGGCGTCGACTGCACGGGTTGCGCCGCTTGTACCGGCGCTTTTACCGGCGGAGCGGGCTGGGCTTTCGGCGGGGTCGCAACCTCCGGCTCGATCGTCACGACATGGACGGTCGGCGGCGGCGCACTCGGTTTCGCCGGTGGCGCCGCCGCGGCGACGACCGGCGCAACGGCAGCAGATGCCGGCGCCGCGCTCGTACGCGCAGGAGCCGCGGACGGCGGCCGTGCGGCCGCTGGTTGCGGCACGGCCTCATCGACATGCTTGGAAGGGACGGCGACCGCCGCAGGCGGCGCGATCGTGCCTTGTGCGGTGTGTCCGTCGTTCGCCGCCGTCACGGCGGCGGCAGGGGCTGCGGAATCGCCGATACCGGCCTCCGCGATCGCGCGGTGGTCCGCACGCAGGAGCATTACGTAGCCGGTGCCAGCCGCGGCGACCAGCAGGCCGCCGGCGATCATCAATGTCTTACGGGTACTAGTCATGCTTGCTCACCGATCTTATCGACGTGAACAAGCCATCATACGCGTGCGATCGCGGCCGATCCCGCACGAATACAATTGGTTTCATTGATGTCGACCCCAGAGCGGCGCGGCCTTGCCGCACCGCGTCGCCCTATCGTCAGACGGTTCGACATCGCCCCCAGCGATATTGCATCGGACGATCGAAGTCGCGGAAGGTCGGCCATTCGCGCTGCACCACCGCGAGCCAGGGAACGCACCGCGTGTCGAGAAACGGCGCCACACCTTGCCGCGCCGGCGCGTATGAACGACATACGCAATGAACGCGATCGACACAATCCGGCATGCAGCGATTATTCCGGAAACGGCAAATCGGTCTGTCCGTCCGCGCGCATGCCGAACGTGTTGAGCGTCATCGCCACGAGTGCGTAATAGCCGAGCAGCGCAACGAGGTTCACGACGGTCTCGTGGCCGAAACGCGCCTGCGCGCGCGCGAACGTCGCATCGCTCACGCGCCGCGTGTCGTACAACTCGGTCGCGAACGCATGGATCAGCGCATCGTCGTCCGACTCGAACGCCGGCTCGACGCCGCGGCGGATCGCGTCGGCCGTCGCCGCCGGCACGCCGGCATCGAGCGCGATCGGATGATGGATGTGCCACTCGGCCTGCGAACGCCAGCGCGCGGCCGTCACGAGAATCGCAAGCTCCGACAGTCGCAGTGGCAGACCCGTGCGATAGCGGCAGAACGCGCCGAGCCGCTGCGCGTGCTGCGCGAGCTCGGGACTCGCGATCCAGCCGAGGAACGGCCCGTTCAGGTTGCCGCGCGGGCCGCTGAGAATGTCGGCAAGCACGGCCTTCTGCTCGTCGGTGGCCGATGCGGGATCGAAGGGAGGCAGTCTGTCCGTCATGGTGAGGATTCGATGAGGTAAAGGTTTACGCGCCGGCCGATGCGAGCGCCGCATCGATCGCGCCGGACAGCCGTTCGACGATCGTGTCGATCTGCTGCGCGGTGCAGACGAACGGCGGTGCGATCAGGATGTGATCGCCGTGCACGCCGTCGATCGTGCCGCCCATCGGATACACCATCAGCCCGCGCTGCATCGCCTCGCGCTTGACCGCCGCATGCAGCTTCAGCGCGGGATCGAACGTCGCCTTGCTGTCGCGATCGCGCACGAGCTCGACGCCGACGAACAGCCCGCGGCCGCGCACGTCGCCGACATGCGGATGCGCACCGTAATGCTCGCGCAGCGACGCGCGCAGTTGCTCGCCGCGCGCCTTCACGTTGTCGAGCAGCTTCCCTTCGGCGATCACGCGCTGCACTTCGAGCGCGGCCGCGCAGGCCGTTGCATGACCGAGATACGTGTGGCCGTGCTGGAAAAAACCCGAACCGTCGACGATCGTCCGGTAGATGCGATCGCTCACCAGCGTCGCGCCGATCGGCTGGTACCCCGCGCCGAGCCCTTTCGCGATCGTCAGCAGGTCGGGCGCGACGCCATCTTCGTCGCACGCGAACAGGTAACCGGTGCGCCCCATCCCCGACATGATTTCGTCGAGAATCAACAGCACGCCGTATTTGTCGCACACCGCGCGAATCTTCTTCAGGTAGCTACGCACCGGCGGCACCGCGCCGGCCGTCGCGCCGACCACCGTTTCCGCGACGAATGCGGCGACGTTTTCCGCGCCGAGCTCGACGATCTTCCGCTCCAGCTCGTCGGCCAGTCGCTGTGCATAGGCTTCGTCGGTTTCACCGGCCTGCTGGTCGCGATACGCATAGCACGGGCTCACATGATGCGCTTCGATCAGCAGCGGCAGGAACGGCTCGCGCCGCCATGCGTTGCCACCGATCGCGAGTGCGCCGAGCGTGTTGCCGTGATAGCTCTGGCGACGTGCGATGAAATGGCGGCGCTGCGGCTCGCCCTTCTCGACGAAATACTGGCGCGCGAGCTTCAATGCGGCTTCGATCGCCTCGGACCCGCCCGACACGAAATACACGTGTTCGAGACCGGCCGGCGCGGCCGCGACGAGCCGGTCGGCGAGTTCTTCCGCCACGTCCGTCGTAAAGAACGACGTGTGCGCGTACGGCAGTTGCTGTACCTGCCGCTTGATCGCATCGATCACGCGCTGGTTGCTGTGGCCGAGGCACGATACGGCCGCGCCGCCGCACGCGTCGATGTAGCGTTTGCCGGTCGAATCGATGATCTCGATGCCATCGCCCGCGACGGCGACGGGCAAGGTGGCGCGTGGAGCGCGATGAAAAACGGTCGTCATGCGTTGCCTCATGGATCAGGACGCGCTGCGCGCGTGCGCGGACGGCACGATGCGCGTCGCGAAGCGCTGCGTGCCGTGCTGGTGAATGGTGAAGTCGATCGCGGTGTCGCGAATCGCGAACACGGCGGTCGCCAGCGTATTTTCGTCGTCGGGGTCGGCCGGATCGTCGCGATAGATCGGGAGTCCTTCCGGTGCGCGGTCGCCGAGCACGCGCAGCAGTGCGGCTTCGTCGATCGCGTCGATGCCCGGCGTCAGCGCATCGACACGCCGCTGACGATCACCGGACGATTGCGTGACGATCTGCGCTTCGCCCTCGCATCCCGGATGCACGAGATGATTCGCGTGACCGGCAAGACGCGCGACTTCGACGACCGAGCAGCGCGCGACGCTCGCCTCGATGCTCAGGAGCCGCGGATCGCCGGTCGCGCCGAGCGTGTGGTGAAAGCCGCTCGCGCGCGCATGCGTGCGCAGCACGTCGGCGGCCGCATCGAGCGATGTGGCGTCGAGCACGGCGCGCGCGAGGATCATCCGCGGCACGCCGAGCGCCGGCGTGCGGATCCGCAGGTTGTTGATCGCCTGGGCGATGCCCGCGCGGTTCGCGGCGAACGTATGCCCGGGCAGCGAGCCCGGGTAGTAGAAACTGATGAAGCCCGGCTTGCCTTGCGGCTGCACGTCGACCAGCAGGCAGCGTTCGCGCAGGTACGGATCACCGTCCTCGTTGTGCGCGATCCAGCGCGTGCCGTGCGCGTCGCGCCCGGCGAGCGTCGTGCAGCCGTCCGGCGCGTGATGGATCAGTTCGCCGCGGCAGTTCCACAGAAAGATGTCCTCGGCCGGCCAGCCGACGCCTGCCGCGATCCCGTCCAGTTCCGCGACGAGATCGGGGTACGCGGCCAGCGCGGCCTGCCGCAGCGCGGCAACGAACGGATGGCCGCGCCAACGGCGCACGGCCTGCCATGCGCTGCTCTGCTGCATGTACGCATCGAACACGGGGCGGGCAAGCTCGCCGAGGCGCACGCCGATGTCGAACGGCGTGCCGGCGATGACGGGAGACGGGGAAAGCGGCATGTCGGTTGATTCGGTTTCGTTCAGGACACGTGTTTCAGGAATTCCTTCAGGCGCGGCGTCGGCGGCCGGTCGATCAGGTCGACCGGATGGCCGTCCTCGGCGATGCCGCCCTGATCCATGAACAGCAACCGCGTGCCGACCCGCTTCGCGAAGCCGATTTCGTGCGTGACGACGATCATCGTCATCCCTTCGGTCGCGAGATCCTGCATCACTTTCAGCACCTCGTGGCGCAATTCCGGATCGAGCGCCGACGTCGGCTCGTCGAACAGCATCAGCCGCGGCCGGATCGCGAGCGCGCGTGCGATCGCGACGCGCTGCTGCTGGCCGCCCGACAGCTCAGACGGATAATGATTCGCGCGCGATTCGAGGCCGACCTTGTCGAGCAGCGCCATCGCCTGGTCGCGCGCGTCGGCGCGCGACGCGCCGCGTACCTGGGTCGGCCCGAACATCACGTTCTCGAGCGCGGTCATCTGCGGAAACAGGTTGAACTGCTGGAACACCATGCCCGCTTCGAGCCGGATGTTACGGATCGTCGATGCGTTGCCACGCACGCTCTGGCCGTCGACCAGCAGTTCGCCGCCGGTGATCTTCTCAAGCGCGTTGATACAGCGCAACATCGTCGACTTGCCCGAGCCCGACGGACCGATCACGACGACCACCTCGCCCGCGTCGATCTTCAGGTCGATATGCTTCAGCACCGGCACATGGCCGAAGCTCTTCGACACGTTCTGGAATTCGATCATGCTCATAAGATGCGCATCCTCTTTTCGACGAGCCGAAGCGTCAGCGTCATCGCGCCGGTCAGCATCAGGTAGATGACGGCCACCGCGGTCCAGATCTCGACCGCCTGGAAATTGCCGGCAATGATTTCCTGCCCCTTTCGCGTCAATTCGCCGACGCCGATCACGATGAACAGCGACGTGTCCTTGAGGCTCACGATGCACTGGTTGCCGAGCGGCGGAATCAGGCGCCGGAATGCGAGCGGCCCGACCACCTTCAGCAGCACGCGCGGCATCGACAGGCCCATCGCGAGCCCCGCTTCCGTCAGCCCCTTCGGAATCGACAGCAGCGCGCCGCGCACCACTTCCGCGAGATACGCGCCCGAATTCACCGTGATCGCGATGATCGCGGCCGTCAGGCCGTCGATCCGGATATGCGCGAGCAGCGGCAACGCGAAATACAGGAACATCACCTGCACGACGATCGGCGTGCCGCGGATCAGTTCAATATAAACCTGTGCGAGCACGTTCATCGCCTTCGGTCCGTATGCGCGGAACATGCCCGCGATCATCCCGACGACGAATCCGCCCACCAGCCCGAAAAATGCGATGAACACCGTCAACCGGACCCCGTCCATCAGGTCCGGCAACGCCGCCCAGATCGCCGACCAATCGAAATTCACCTGTCGCTCCCCGTCCGATTCAAGACCGGCGCGGCCGCCCGGCCGCGCCATGCAGTGCCGTCACGCTCACATCTTCGGCGGCTCGGCGCCAAACCACTTCTTGTAGATCTGCGCGTAGCGGCCGTCGGCCTTGATCTTCACGAGCGACGCGTTGACCTTCGGCACGAGCGCGCTGCCCTTCGGGAAGCCGATCCCGTACTTGTCACCGCTGACCGGCTGGCCCGCGACCTTCACCTTGCCCTTGCCTTCGTTGTTCACGAAGAACAGCACGTTCGGCGTGTCGTGCATCGCCGCGTCGACGCGGCCGGCCTCGAGCGCGAGATATGCCTGGTCAATGTTCGGGAACTGGCGGATCTCCTTCGGCTTCAGGTGCGCCTTGATCCAGTCGATCGTCGCGGTGCCCGTCTTCGCGGCGATCACCTTGCCGTTCAGGTCGTCGATCGACTTGATCGTCGTGTTGTCCGTCTGCACCATCGCCGCGAGGCCGCTGTCGTAGTACGGCGCGGAGAAGTCGATCGCCTTCTTCCGCTCTTCCTTGATGGTCATCCCCGACAGCGCGACGTCGATGTTCTGCGTCTGCAGCGCCGGGATCAGGCCCGCGAAATCCATCGGCTGGATCGTGTATTTCCAGCCCTGGTCCTTCGCGATCTCCGCCCACAGGTCGAGATCGAAGCCGACGTACTTGTCGCCCTGCTTGAACTCGAACGGCATGAACGACGTATCGGTCCCGACGACGAGCGTCTTGGTATCCGCGTGCGCGATGCTGGCGCCGAGCGCGGCGACCACCGCGACGGCTTTCAGGAAGGAACGGCGACTCATGGCTTTTCTCCGCATGGTTGAGCGATGTAACCGGCCGGCTGGCCGGGGAACGACGACATCAAGCCGCACCGCAACATGCGATGTTGAATTAGACCTTAGTGCAACAAGTGTTGTCAACACGGATACTACGACAACAAAAAAATGCTCAACAGGAAAATGAATCGAGACAAACCCGAGCCGCACGGGCGGGATTGATCGGAGGAAAGGCGTGCGCGGATGGGCGCCCGCCCGACGATTCGGCGCGACCGGAGAGTCCCATGCGCGCCGACGTCGGAGCGATCGACTTCGAAACGAAGATCGTCCGCTACAGCAGTTTCAGTCAGGTGATCGGCGCGGCGCTGGGCGGCGCGGGCATCGCGCTCGGGCGCGTGCCGCTGATCGAGCCCGAACTGCGCAGCGGCCGCCTGGTGCCGCTGGTGCCGGGCCTCGTACGCGATGCGTCATGGCGCTTCGTGCTGCGCCGCAATCCGTCGGCGCGGCATCGGCTGCTCGATCCGTTGATCGCGTTCCTGCGCCGCGAAGCCGATGCACCGCCGTTCCAGCTCGCGAAGATCGTTGCGCCCGCATCCAACGACAGTCACGCGCGCGGCGCGGGCGGTGCGTAGCGAACCCGCGCGCCGAGGCCACGCGGGGGCCTCCCGTTCATCCTCTCGTCACGGCGCGGCAAAGAACAACGCGACGACGCAGGCCATCCCCGCGAACCACACGAGCGAGCGCAGCGACGCCCAGTTCAGCAGGTACGTCAGCACATAGACGATGCGAATCGCGACGAACCCCATCGCGAGCTGATCGACGTGATGCGCATTCGCGCCGTTGTGCCATGCGACGACCAGTGCGGCCGTAAACAGCGCCAGCGCTTCCCACGCGTTCTGGTGCGCGGCCTGCGCCCGCGCGCGCCAGCCTTCGAGCCTTGCCAGGTACTCGCGCGGCGCGTGGTTGTCGTAGCCCTTGCGGGCCTTGGCCAGGAACGTCATCGGGAACGGCAACAGCGCCACGATGAACAGGCAGATCTGGGACGTCGTCATCAAAGTCTCCTCCTTTATGATTACATTGATCAATGACACGGTCGCGCAGAGCTTAGCATTGCGCCGGGCTGTTCGCGCACCGGTTTTCTAGACGGGAGACTCGGCAAAACCGCCTGCCGAAGGCAGTGACGGCATGGATCCGGCACAAAAAATTCCACCAAATCGCCAACAAATACGTTAATTAAAACTGGTCGAACACCAATAAGATAGCGCTCAACACTGGCTTGGCGTGTTGCCGCGCCAGCCTGCTCACCCGCGCCGCGCCGCCGCGTGCGCCGAACGACTTTCGACCCGAGCCCGCCCATGCCCCGTCCCATCGTCGCCCATATCCGTCCCGACGCCGTCCGCCATAACCTCGACTTCATCCGCCGCACCGCCGCGCAATCGCGCGTATGGGCCGTGGTCAAGGCCAACGCATACGGTCACGGGATCGAGCGGATCTATCCGGGCCTCGCGGCCGCCGACGGCATCGCGCTGCTCGATCTCGACGAAGCCGTGCGCGTGCGGGAGCTCGGCTGGAACAAGCCGGTGCTGCTGCTCGAAGGGATCTTCGAGCCGGACGACGTCGAACTGGCCGATCGACATCGGCTGACGGTGGCCGTGCACTGCGACGCGCAGCTCGATCTGCTGATCGCCGCGAAGCCCCGGCAGCCGATCGACATCCAGCTGAAGATGAACTCCGGGATGAACCGGCTCGGCTACCGGCCCGACGCATTCCGCGCCGCGTGGGAGCGCGCGGCGGCCGCGCCGTCGATCGGCAAGATCACGCTGATGATGCACTTCGCGAACGCCGACGAAGGCGAAGTCGACTGGCAGCTCGAGCAGTTCGATGCGGCCACCGCCGGGATTCCGGGCGAGCGTTCGGCATCGAATTCGGCGGCCGTGCTGTGGCATCCGCGCGCGCATCGCGACTGGGTGCGGCCCGGCACGATCCTGTATGGCGCGTCGCCGACCGGCGCGTCGCGGCACATCGCCGGCACGCCGCTGATGGCCGCCATGACGCTGACGAGCAAGATCATCGGCGTGCAGACGCTCGCGCCGGAGGAAACGGTCGGTTATGGCCGTCGCTTCACGGCAGACCGGCCGATGCGGATCGGCGTCGTCGCGTGCGGCTATGCGGACGGCTATCCGCGCCACGCGCCGACCGGCACGCCGATCGCGGTGGACGGCGTGATGACGCGCGTCGTCGGCCGCGTGTCGATGGACATGCTCACCGTCGACCTGACGCCGTGCCCGAACGCGGGCATCGGCTCGAGCGTCGAGCTGTGGGGCGATCAGGTGAAGGTCGACGACGTCGCGGAAGCCAGCGGCACGATCGGCTACGAGCTGATGTGCGCGCTCGCGCGCCGCGTGCCGGTCGTGGTCGTGCCGCCCGGTGCGTCGACGGTGCAGCCGGCGCTGCGCACAGGCAGCTACGGGCGATAGCGCCCGGCGCGGAGGTGGCGGCACGCTCGCGTGCCGTCGTGCATCGGGATCCGGATCCGCTTGCGGGCCGCGTTAAAGGCGGCCCGTCTGCTTTTACGGCGTGCAGATGCAAAGGACGCTACCGTGGACGCAGGCGCCGGCCATGCGCATGCGCGACCGCCCTCCGCCGCGGCGCGACACGCTACACACGCCACGTCGGCTTGCGCTTCTCCAGGAACGCATCGATCCCCTCGCCGGCGTCCTCTTCCATCATGTTGCGCGCCATCACGTCGCCCGCAAACGCGTACGCGTCGTCGAGCGGCAGTTCGCGCTGCCGGTAGAACATCTGCTTGCCGTAGCGCACCGCCGCCGGGCTCTTCGCGACGATCTCCGCGACCTTGCGCGCGATGGCCGCGTCGAGCGCATCCTCGGGCACGGCCTCGTTGACGAGCCCCCAGGCAGCCGCCGTCGCCGCATCGACGAAACGCCCGGTGACGAGCATGTCGAACGCGCGCTTCGCCGACACGTTGCGGCTCAATGCGACGGCAGGCGTCGAACAGAACAGCCCCACGTTGATTCCGGATACCGCGAAGCGCGCGGTGTCCGCTGCGACGGCGAGATCGCACGCGGCGACGAGCTGGCAGCCGGCCGCCGTCGCGATGCCGTGCACGCGTGCGATCACCGGCACCGGCAATGCACGCATCGCGAGCATCACGCGGCTGCATTGCGCGAACAGCGTGCGGTAGTAATCGAGTTCGGGTTTGGCGCGCATCTGCCGCAGGTCGTGGCCCGCGCAGAACGCCTTGCCCTCGGCGGCGAGCACGACGCAGCGCACGTGCGGATCGGCGGCCAGCGAATCGAACGCGTCCAGCAGGCTCGCCAGCATCGCCTCCGACAACGCGTTGAACTGTTGCGGCCGGTTCAGCCGCAGCGTGACGACGCCATCGCGCACGTCGCGCAGCAGGATCGGCTCGGGTGTTTCGTGACGGGATTCCATGATGCTCCGCTCGACGGGGTTCGATCGGGCGCGAATCAGCAGCACGGGCGACACGCGCCCGGATTCGCGATCGACATGATCACGAATCGTCCTCCACATTGCGCGCGGCGTCCAGCGGGGCCGACCGGCCGGCCGGCGAAGCAGGCTTGCACGCCGGCGCACCGTGAAGCGAAGGCCACCCAGGCTGCTCATCGATCGCCGCTCAACGGCGATGCATCACCCGCCTGCGCGCTCAGCCCGCGAGCTTCTTCAGCGCGTCGAGCACCGCGTCGCCCTTGAACGGCTTCACGATCCAGCCCTTCACGCCGGCGGCCTTGCCGCGCTCCTTCATCGCCGGGCTGCTTTCGGTCGTCAGCATCACGACGTTGACCGACGTATTCGCCAGCTCGCCGCGAATCTTCTCGACCATCGTCAGGCCGTCCATGTTCGGCATGTTCACGTCGCTGATCACGAGGCGCACGCCGGGCGTCGCCTTGAGCTTCGCGAGCCCGTCCTTGCCGTCCACCGCCGTCGCGACGTCGAGCCCGTGATTGCGCAGGAACCCCGCGACCTCGTCACGCACCGTGCCCGAATCGTCGACCACCAGAATCTTTGCCATGCCGTATTCCCCTTTCCTTGTCGCTGACTTCAATATTCAAAACAGTTCGAGTTCGCCCGACTCGACCATCGGCCCCACGTCCTGCACGGATTCGCGGAAATCCTCCGGCGACCAGCTCAGGCTGAACACGAAACGCTGGTCGAGCCGCACCGATCGTCCCGACTCGGGGTCGGTCATCCGATACTTGAAACACAGCTGCGGACAGTCGCCGCCGAACGAAATGAATTTCTGCTTGTGATTGACGACGAGCGGCACCTGCACGGGATGCCGCGCGAGCGCCTCCGCGTCGCCGAGATAGCGGTTTTTGAACGCGCCCCACACGAGGTTGGTCAACTCGCCGAGCACGTTGTTCACGTCGCGGAAATCGGGTGCGCGGCCGTCGTCGCGCGTGCCGCCGATCATGTCGAGCAGCGGCTGCTCGCTCGTCTGCAGCAGCATGTAGCCGCGGCACCACGCGCTTTCCAGCGCGATCAGGCTGAACACCTCGCCGAAGATGATCTGGTCGCGCACGATGCACGGCGTGTCGCGCTCGATCGCGAGGCCCGGAAACAGGCTGTCGAGCCGCGCCTCGGTGATCTCCGCGATGCCGCGCACGAGCGCGTTCGGGTAGTCGCGGCCGAACAGGTATTCGTCGATCGCGCGCTTGAGCGGCGTCAGGTCGTCGGCGACGTAGGCCGCGCACGCGACGCGCGCGAGCGCATCGGGCAGCCCGTCGCGCGACGCATTCGACGCGCGGCGCAGGATGATCGGCAGCTCGGGCCGCAGCGCATCGATCTGCGTCGCGATGATCGCGCTTTCGTCCGGCGAGCCGCCGTAGTCCTCGGCGAGCAGGATCGCGCCGAGATCGATGTTCGAGCGCAGCACCTTCAGCAGCCGGTTGCGCCGCACGGTCAGGCCGACCAGGTTGTGCTCGTCGCAGAAGCGCTTGAGCGTCGCCGCATGCGCGCGGCTGTCGTCGAGCACGAGCACCTTGCTGACGGGTTGGTCTACGGTCATCTCGCGGAGTCCTTCCTCACAATCGGTCAAAACAGTTCGAGCTCGCCGCCCGTGTCCACGCTCGCCGCTTCCGGCACGTGAAAATCGACCGGCGCGTTCGCGCACACGCACAGCGTCGCGCCGATCCGCACGTCGCCGTCGAGCGTCACGTCGTACGCGGCCACGTGGTCGGGCTGCAGCGCCGGCAGGTAGTCGACGCTCGCGCCGCTCAACAGGTAAGGCGTCGACATCCCGAGATCGGGGAACGGCGCGGTCAGCGCCTGGTTGATCGCGCCGCAGCACAGGTTCGCGACTTCCATGAACGCCTCGGGCAGCGGCCGCTGCGCGCTCGCGCCGGGCGTCGCGGCGGCGAAATGACGACGCGTCGGTTCGTCGTCGCGAAAGCGCAGCGCGAGCAGCAGCCGGAAATGCAGTGCCGAGATCGTCAGCACTGCGACGTGCTCGGGCACCTTCGGCGTCGCGCGCAATTTCGCGCGTGACGGATCGTGCGACGCGTCGTGCGCATCGCCGGCGGCCGGCCTGATTTCGCACGCGCCGCCGGACGCGAGCCGCGTGCGCGCCGCATCGAAGAAGATCCGCTCGAAACCGGCCCGGGCCTGCGCGGTGATCACGCCGCCGCTCCCTCGAGCCGCGCATGCAGCTGCCCGGCCAGCGTCTCGACCGTCGCGAGCGCGGCCGTGATCATCTTGCCGCCGGCCTGGATGTCCTGGAACGTCGCGGCCGTCACGAGATCGTTGCGATTCAGGCTGTCGCGATAGCTGTTCGACAGTTGCTGCGAGCGCGCGGCGAGCCCGCGCACCTCGCTCGCGACGATCGAGAAGCCCCGCCCGGCCGTGCCCGCGCGCGCGGCCTCGATCGACGCGTTCAGCGACACGATCGACACGTGCGCGACGATCGCCGACAGCTCCTGGTTCTTCGTGCGCATGTCCTGGTTCTGCGTGGTCAGCGAGATCATCTGCTCGTGCCAGCGTTCGAACGTGCCGGCCAGCCCGCGCAGCCGCGCGGCTTCGTCGGCGAGCTTCGTCGCATGCTGCGACAGCGCGGCGCGCTCGGCCGCGAGCGCCTGCAGCGCGTCGCGCTGCTCGCCGGTGCCGGCCGCCTCGCGCGCCAGCGCCTCCTCGAGCGCCGCTTCGCGGCGCGCCCACGCCTGCGCCGCTTCGGCATGTGCGGCAACGGCTTCATCGGCCCGTGCATCGGCCGCGCCGAGCGCGGCGCGCAACGCCCCGGCTTCGCGCGTCAGCGCGGCAACGAGCCGCGCTCGCGCGATGCGACACACGATCGCGGCCACCGCCGCGACCACCAGGCCGCCCGCCAGCGCGGCGCCGATCGGGATCATCCACGCTTGCACGATCACTCCGCCACGTCGACGTTCGCGATGCCGGCGCCGGCCGGCTGCCCGGCGTCGCGGGCGGCGCCGTCCGCCGCGAATCGCGCCGGCAGCGACACGATCGTCTCGAACGCGCGATACGACGCGCCGACGCGATCGTCGGTGAAGCGCAGCGCGATGTCGCCGCCGTCGCGCTTCAGGAAGTTGCGCACCGCGTCCATCCCGACGCCGCGCCCCGATACTTCGGTCACCGCGCGCGCGGTCGAAAAGCCCGGGCGAAAGATCAGTTCGGCCACCGCTTCGTCGGTCAGCGCGGCTTCGTTGCCGGCGTCGATCCAGCCGCGCTCGCGCGCGATCCCGCGAATCCGGTCGAGCGCGAGGCCGCGGCCGTCGTCGCCGAGCACGAAGCGCAACGCATCGTCCTCGACGTCGACCGCGATGTCGATCTTGCCGGCCGGCGCCTTGCCGGCCGCGCGACGCTCTTCCGACGTTTCGATCCCGTGGTCGATCGCGTTGCGCAACAGGTGCATGAACACGTTCTTCAGCGTCGCGCCGATCTCGCTGCGCACGCGATGGCCGTTGCTGTCGATATGCACGACGGGCGCCGGCTTGCCGAGTTCGGCCGCGAGCGACGGCAGCGATTCGATCACGCCGCCCAGCGCATCGCCGATGCCCTGCGTGCCGAACTGGCTCAGCAGGCGGCGCACCGAATCGCGCGCCGCGCGCCAGTCGCTTGCGTTCGCCGGATCGGCGCCGTCGAGCATGCGCAGGCTCTCGCTGATATGCGCGCGCTCGACCATCAGGTAGTCGGTGCCGCCGTGCTGCGCCGCCTCGCCATGCCGGCCGAGCGTGACCGCGTTGATCGTCGCGTAGTGGTCGACTGCTTCGCGCACGCGGGCCAGGTCGTCCATCAGCGCATCGCGATTCCACTCGGGGCCGCCGTCCGCGCGGCGCAGCGATTCGTACGCCTGCTCCGCTTCGTGCACGATGTTGGTCAGATGCTGCAGGCTGTACGTGCGCGCGTTGCCCTTGATCGTGTGCATGTTGCGGAACAGCGCCGCGACGATCGAATGATCGGCGCGTTCGTGCTGGCGGATCATCCGCTCGTTCTCGCTGAGGAAACCCTTCGCGCTGTGCACGAAGTCGTGGAACTTGTCCTGGCTGATCGACAGGATCTCGCCGATCATCTCGAGGCGGCGCTGCTGCTCGCCGGCCTGCGCGGTCAGCTCGCGAATCTCGGTCACGTCGCGCACGCACAGCATCAGTCGCACGACCGTGTCGGTCTCGTCGGTGATCGCCGACCAGCTCAGGTCGAGCCATTTCTCGCGGCCGTCCGGCATCCGCTTCGCGACTTCGTTGACGAGCAGGTGCTCGTTGAACGCGAAGTTCATGCTGTCCTCGCCGAGGCACGCATGCACGGCCGCGTCGACCTGCGAGCGCGCGTCGGAGCCGATGCTCGAATCGTCGAATACGAGCGCCATCAGGTCGCGTCCGGCGATGTCGCCGGTCTCGAAGATGGTCTCGAGGTAAGCCGAATACTCCGCGTGCACGACGCCGCCTTCGACGACCGTCAGGATCCCTTGCTGCATGTTCTGCAGCATTGCCTGGATGTCGGCCGTCTTCTGTTTCAGTTGCGCGGCGTTCTCCTGGATCTTCTCGATCATCCCGTTGAACGCGACGATCGAATGACCAATCTCGTCCATCCGGCCCACCGGCACGCGGCGCGTGAAGTCCTGGCTCGTGGCGATCTCGCTCATCGCCGTTTGCATCCCGATCAGCGGACGCGTGATCTGGCGATACAGCACGAAGCCGAGCGCGGTCAGCAGCACGACCACCGTGCCCGCCACGCCCGCGATCGCGGTGGCCGTCGTCGCGAGCATGCCGTTCAGCGCGCGGATCGCATCGTCCTTCTGGCGGTTCTTCTCGACGCGCAGCGTGTCGACGATGCCCTCGAGTTCGTCGCGATACTGTGCGACGTTCGCGAACAGGTACGCCTGCGCCATCTCGGGCTTGCCGTCGGTCTTCATCTTCACGGTGTCGTCGATCGCGGCGAAGTAGTTCGCGGCGCTGTCCTTCGCCTGCTCGACGAGGCCTTCCTGCGCGCGGCCGACCGCCGATTTCGCCTGGGCGTCGAGCGCCGCGCGCAGCGCGCCCTGCTTCGCCTTCAGCTCGTCGCGCGCCTGCGCGGCGGTGTTCGCGTCGGGCGCGTACACCAGCGTCATCGTCGCGATCTGGATGTTCTTCACGTCGGCGACGAGGTCCGCCGACGCGAGCGCGCTCGGCACGATTCCCTGGGTAACCTGACGCACCTCGGACGCACTCTTGCGCGTCTGGTACACGGCGTACACGCCGATCGCGGACAGCGCGAAAAACGTCAGGACGACTAGCAGCGTAATGCGATGACGGATGGTCATGAGTACAGCTCCCCGCAGCGATCCGGCTTCGATCGCCCTTTTGTCTATTGAAAGAATGTGAGCGCCGAATTATCGGGGATGGTGTATGACTGTCCGATGACTGAAAATCAATCGGTCGTTGAGAAAATCGCAATGATCAATTGCGGCGAGAAAATCCTAAAGTTTTTCTCGAATCGGCCGTTAACCTCTGGCCTGAACGGCCCGGCGGGCGTTCCCGGCGGCCTCGATAAATCGAATCCGGATATTCATTCTTTTATTTGCGATCCGATAATTCAATCCGGCCGAATACCGGTAAAACGTTTGCGCATTATCCGCGAATCGAATCGGGTATGCACCTTCTGCCGCGCGGCCGGAATCGCTGCGCCGGCCGACATGGCGAATGGCCGTCTATTCATTCTCATCAGGAAACAATCAATCGCCATCCGGCGATTCACCTTCCCTCCCGCGCGTTCTAGACTGTCGGATCACTTCCCCACCGGACCCTTGCAATGACCGACGTCCTGCCGCTGACCACCGACTCCGAATCCGGCCTCCACTATCGGCTGCGCCCGGCCGCGGGCCGCCCCGTAGGCCGCCTGTTGCTGCTGCACGGCGTCGGCGGCAACGAAACCAATCTGCTGAATCTGGCCGGCACGATCGACCCGCGCATCGAAATTGCGTTCGTGCGCGGCCCGCTGACGTTCGGCCCCGGCCAGCACGCGTGGTTTCCGGTGCGCTTCGGCCCGAACGGCCCGGAAATCGACGCGGCCCGCGCGGAGGCGAGCCGTGTGCAGCTGATCGCGCTGCTGCGCGCGTTGCGCGCCCGGGGCACCGACAACGAACACGCCGCCCTGCCGACCGTGATCGCCGGCTTCAGCCAGGGCGGCATCATGAGCGCGAGCGTCGCGCTCACGTCACCGGCCGATGTCGTCGCGTTCGCGGTGCTGTGCGGGCGCATCCTGCCGGAGATCGATCCGCTGATCGCGCCGCGCGACGCATTGAGCGCGCTGCACGCGCTGGTGATGCACGGCCGCTTCGACGACAAGCTGCCGGTCGCGTGGGCCGAAACCGCCGATGCGAAGCTGACGGCGCTCGGCGTCGCGCACGACACGCGCCTCTACGACGCCGGCCACGAACTCACGGCGGAGATGGCCGGCGACTTCGGCCGCTGGGTCGCTGCGCGCACCGGATCGAACTGAGCGCACGGGCGGTCGACCCGCCCGTGCGTATCGTCAGACGTTGCTCGCCGGATCGGCGCCGATCGGCGCGGCGGCCGCAGCGGACGCCTCTCGCGCGGCACCGCGCTTCGCGAGCTTCCAGCCCACCACGAGCGCGAGCACGACGACCGGGATCATCCCGACGGTCCACGTGCCGCCCGGGTAATCGAACGCCATCATCACCAGCACGCTGACCAGGAACCCGAGCGTGAGCCACGACGTGAACGGCGCGCCGGGCATCCGGAACGACACGGGGCTCAGCTCGCCGCGATTGACCGCGCGGCGGAACAGGATCTGGCACATCACGATGAAGCCCCAGGTCGTGATGATCCCGAGCGACGCCATGTTCAGCACGATCTCGAACGCCTGCGCCGGAACGATGTAGTTCAGCGGCACACCGATCGCATTGACCGCGACCGTGACGAGGATCCCGCCGTACGGCACGCCGCGCGCGTTCATCCGCGACACGAAGCGCGGCGCCGAGCCGCCCATCGCCAGCGAACGCAGCACGCGCCCGGTCGAATAGAGGCCGGAATTCAGGCTCGACAGCGCGGCGGTCAGCACCACGACGTTCATCACCGTGCCGACGTACGGCACGCCGAGCTTGCCGAAGAACGTGACGAACGGGCTTTCGTGCGCGCTGTACGCGGTCCACGGCAGCAGCATCGTCAGCAGCACGACCGAGCCGACGTAGAACAGCGCGATGCGCCACATCACGCTGTTGATCGCCTTCGGCAGCACCTTGCGCGCATCGGCGGTCTCGCCCGCCGCGACGCCGACGAGCTCGATGCTCGCATACGCGAACACGACGCCCTGCACGATCAGCACGGCCGGCAGGATCCCGTGCGGGAAGATCCCGCCGTGATCCGCGATCAGGTGCAGCCCCGGCATCTGCCCGGCGACCGGATGACCGCTCGCGAGAAACACGGCGCCGACGGCGAGGAACAGCGCGAGCGTCCCGACCTTGACGATCGAGAACCAGAACTCCATCTCGCCGAACACCTTCACGCCGATCATGTTCATCACCGACACGATCCCCAGCGCGCCGAGCGCGAACACCCACTGCGGCACGTCCGTGAACACGGCCCAGTACTTCATGTAGATCGCGACCGCGGTGATGTCGACGATGCCGGTGGTGGCCCAGTTCAGGTAGTACATCCAGCCCGCGACGAACGACGCGCGCTCGCCCATGAACTCCCGTGCGTACGACACGAACGAGCCGCTGGTCGGCCGATGCATCACGAGCTCGCCGAGCGCGCGCATGATCAGGAATGCGAATACGCCGCACACGAGATACACGACCGCCAGCGCGGGGCCCGCGCTCTGCAGGCGTCCGCCCGCGCCGAGAAAGAGGCCGGTGCCGATCGCTCCGCCCATCGCGATCATCTGCACGTGGCGCGGCTTCAACTGTTTCTCATAACCGGATTCGTGCGACGCGAACATCGCGTCTCGGTCGGCATGACGGGGATCCGCGCCGCCGGCCGTGTCGGCCGCGCGCTCGCTGGCGTGCTTCATGGTGTGTCTCCGTTTCTTGATGTGTCGCGCCCGTCGACGGGGCGCTGCGGGAACGGCCGCGCACGGGCGTCCGGCGGCATGCGCCGGCGCCGCGCGGCCGGAATCAGTACGCGCGCGGGCGGATCAGCGCTTCGGGCTGCAGCGCTTCGTCCAGTTGCGCGGCGGTCATCAACTGGCGATCGAGCACGACTTCGCGGATCGACTTGCCGCTCGCGTGGGCCTCGGCAGCCACGGCCGTCGCGCGCTTGTAGCCGATGTACGGGTTCAGCGCGGTCGCGAGCGCGACCGATCGCTCCATCGTTTCGCGCAACCGCTCGGGGTTCGCGGTGATTCCGCTCACGCAGCGGTCCGCGAGCGTCGTGCAGGCCGCCGTCAGGTGGCCGAAGCTGCGGAACAGCGCGCTCGCGATCACCGGCTCGAACGCGTTGAGCTGAAGCTGGCCGGCCTCGGCGGCGAACGTCACCGTGAGGTCGTTGCCGAATACTTCGAATGCGACCTGGTTCACGACTTCCGGAATCACCGGGTTCACCTTGCCCGGCATGATCGACGAGCCGGCCTGCACCGGTGGCAGATTGATCTCGCCGAAGCCGGCGCGCGGGCCGCTCGACAGCAGCCGCAGGTCGTTGCAGATCTTCGACAGCTTGACCGCGATCCGCTTCAGCACGCCGGAAACCTGCACGAACGCGCCGCAGTCCTGTGTCGCTTCGATCAGGTTCGGCGCGGTGCTCAGGTCCAGGCCGGTGATGCGTCGCAGCGCGGCCAGCGCCTTCTGCGCGTACTCCGGATGCGCGGTGATGCCGGTGCCGATCGCGGTCGCGCCGAGATTGATCTCGCGCATCAGCAAGCCGGCTTCCTGCAGGCGCGCGATGTCTTCCGTCACCATCACCGCGTAGGTCGAGAATTCCTGGCCGAGCGTCATCGGCACGGCGTCCTGCAACTGCGTGCGGCCGAGCTTCAACAAATCCGAGAACGCGTCGGCCTTCTCCGCGAACGCATCGCGCAGGCGCGCCATCGCGTCGAGCAGATGCTCGACCGCGAAGCAGGTCGCGATCCGGATCGCGGTCGGATAAACGTCGTTCGTGCTCTGCGCGAGATTGACGTGCTCGTTGGGATGGAGGTATTCGTACTGCCCGCGTGCATGCCCCATGATTTCGAGCGCGCGGTTGCAGATCACCTCGTTGGCGTTCATGTTGGTCGACGTGCCGGCCCCGCCCTGGATGATGTCGACCACGAATTGATCGTGCAGCCGGCCCTCGCGGATCTCGACACAGGCGGCGGCGATCGCGTCGCGATACGCGTCCGGCAGCAGCCCGAGCTCGCAGTTCGCATCGGCAGCGGCTTCCTTCACCGCCGCGAGCGCCATGACGAGGTACGGCAGCGACGCGATCGTGCGCCCCGAAATGTCGAAGTTCTCCTTCGCGCGCAGCGTATGGACGCCGTAGTACGCAGAATCCGGAATGCTTCGTTTCCCTAAAAGATCCGCCTCGACGCGGAAGCCGCTTTCCGTCATGGTGCCCCTCCTGAATTGTCTCTGCCGACGCGGGAAACCGGCTGCGTTCACCGCTTCCCCGTACGACGGGATCGCATTCTATGCCTTTGCATAAAGAACCTCGCTTCTGTATTATCGAAAGCGGTTTTGCGTGGGATGCAACAGCGAGAGACGAATGAAAACAACGGCGAGAGACACCGGCATCGATCACCTCGGCGCGATGCGCGCATTCGTGCGGGTCGTCGAAATGGGAAGTTTTTCCGCGGTCGCGAAGGAGATGCGCGTGTCGACGTCGACGGTCGCGCGCAAGATCACGGCGATCGAGGACGCCCTCGGCGTCGCGCTGTTGCATCGCTCGACGCACAGCGTGACGCTGACCGAGGCCGGCCACATCTACCTGGAACGCGCGGTCACGCTGATCGCCGATCTCGACGACACGCTGCGCGTCGTCGCCGAGCTCAATTCACAGCCGAGCGGCCCGCTGAAGCTCACCGCGCCGGTCGCGTTCGGCCGCCGCCATCTCGCGCCGCTGATCGCGCCGTTTCTCGCGCGCTATCCGACGATCCAGCTCGACGTGCGGCTCACCGACAACCACAACGACCTCGTCGCCGGCGGCTTCGACCTCGACATTCACGAAGGCGAGAACTACCTGGACAACCTGGTCGTGCACCGGCTGTCGCGCAACGACAGCATCCTGTGCGCGACGCCCGGCTACCTCGACCGCTGCGGGCGCCCCGCGACGCCGGACGACCTGCGGCATCACAACTGCCTGCGCTACGTGCATCCCGAGGGCGATCCGCGCTGGGAGCTCGTGCGCGGCGATGCACGGCACAGCGTGCTGCCGGCCGGCAACCTCGTGACCGACCATTCGGAACTGCTGCTGGACGCGACCTGCGCGGGCCTCGGCATCGCCGAATTCGAGATCTGGCTGGTGCGCGACCTGCTCGCGAGCGGCCGGCTCGAAGCCGTGCTGCCGCGCTACCGGCTGCAGAACAAGCTCACGGGCGACTACATCTACATCGCGTATCTGGCGAACCGGCGCAGCTCGGCGAAGCTGCGCGTGCTGAAGGACTTCCTCGCGGAGCATCTCGCGCACATCGGCGAGCTGTCGGAAGTCGAGCTGACGAAGATTCGCGACGCGGGCGCGTAGCGGCGGCCGTCGCGCCGGCCGGCAAGCCAGCGCCGACGCCGCATGCACCTTCGGCACGCGGCATCGGCACGACAGCCGCCATCAGGCCGGCTGCAATTCGAACGGGAACGTCGCGTGCCCGATCTCGACGCCCTGCGTGTTCAGCATCCGCGGCCGGTGGAACGCGGCGAGCCGCGCGCGCTGCGCGTCCGTGCCGATCCGCAGCCGTTCGAGCAGTTCGCTGACCATCATGTACAGCACGTCGATGTTGCCGTCCTCGATCTTCACCGAGAGGCCGAGCGCGCCGTCGGCGCCGAGTTCCCGCGTGCGCGCCGATGCGCGTACGCCGATCCCGTAGCACGCGTCCGCGCCGAGCTTGCCGACGACCTGCCCGTCGAAGGCCTCCATCAGCACCGTGCAGTAGCGCCCTTCTCCGGCGACCAGCTCGGGATGGGCCGTCATCGCATGATGAATGCGCGCCAGCGCGCGCACGCGATCGGTCGTCGCCGCGCCGCCGGCTTCAACCGTATCCGCACCGTCTGCCAGCGATGCATAAAGACGCGCGAGGCGGTCGAGCGGGAACGCCGGCGTCGGCAGGTTGCAGCCGTCGATCGCCCAGTCGACCTCGTCGTCGGGCAGGCCGCACGCATCGGCGACCACGTGCTTCACGCGCATCTGCATCGGATGCGCCGGCAGATGGTAGTCGGCGATCGCGGCGCCGATCGCCCGCGCGCCGGCCAGCATCCCGACGTGCTTGCCCGAACAGTTGCTGCACACGCCGGTCGGCGTGTAGTCGCGCTTGATCCAGGACCGGTACACCGCGTCCGACAGCGGAGCATGGCCGCCGCACCGCAAATCCGACTCCTGCGCGTCGACCTTCGCCAGCATCGCCCGCGTGCGCGCGATGTGCCGCTCCTCGCTGCTGTGCGATGCGCACATCAGCGCGATGTCCGCCTCGTCGAAACCGAAACGCTCCGGCGCGCCCGTCTCGATCACGGACAGCGCCTGGGCCGGCTTCGCCGCCGAGCGCGCGAGCGTCATCCGGAACGGATCGCCGAGCCGGAACAGCAGCTTGCCGCCGGCATCCACCACCGCCACATCGGCGACGTGCGTGTTCTCGATCGCATTGCCGCGGTACGTCACGACCGCTGCGCGTTGGGTGTCCATCTGTGCTGTCTCCTTCGTCGGGGCCTGATATGCCGGGGCCCGTGCAACCGGTACGGCAGTGTATCGACTCTGCCGCCGGGTCGAGCCGGGCGCCCCGTGGAAAGCGGTATTGCGCCGGATGCAAAGCCATCGAACCCGCCGGGCTCGAACGCGGGCCTCGGCGGCGGCGGCGACCCTATCGCCGCGACGAACCAGGATCTCGAGCCCGAGCGCTAGCGCAACATCGAGCTCGGCTTCGCGGGCAACCGACGCCGCGACTACGCGTCCAGCGCCAGCAGCGCGAACGTCGCGAGCCAGTGCTCGCCCATGTAGTCGCCGGCCACGTGCGCGAGCGCGCTCGCGAGATGCCGGTCGGCCGCATCGCGCAGCTTCGCGCGCCGCGCATCGCCTTCCGGCAGCGCGCCGGCGAGCGAGCGCTGGCACCACGCGCGGCTCAGATTCAATCCGTCCAGATGCGCGATCTTGCCGTCGCTGCGATCGCTGACCGTCGCCGGCTCGAACAGCGTCGCCGGCTCGCCGCGCGCGAGATCGGGCAGGAAACGCGCGAACCAGCCGTCGAATTCGGCGGCCGGCAGCACGCGCCGCATCAGCTCCGCCTCCATCAGCGCGGGCGACAGGAACTCGTCGCCCGACGGCTCCCACGCCTGGCACGCGACGTCGTTCAGATGCCAGCGTTTCGCCGTTTCGACGATCAGCGTCGCGAGCCCGTCGCGCTGCGTCGCGCGCGCGAAGTCGAGCGCGAGCGCCAGCGCGAACGCGGTGTTGAAGTGCGTGCCGACCCGCAACGGATAGGTGGCCTTCGGCAGGAAGGTCTCGAAGCGCGCGACGAACAGGTCGGCGAGCGGCGCGAGCGTCTTCGCCCAGCGCGCGGCCTGCGGCACCACGCCCTTCAGCGCGAGCCGCTCCAGCTGCGCGGACAGCGCCAGCAGCCACGCCCATCCGTAAGGCCGCTCGAAGCCGCTGTTGTGCGGCAGCGCCAGATACGCGCGTTCGCCGGCGACGTTCGCGTCGGTGAAGTGCGCGTCGACGACGGCGATGATCCGCTCGGCCTCCGGCAGCGCCGGATAGCGTTCGAGCACGCTCAGCACGAGCCAGTAGCCATGCACGCACGAATGCCAGTCGTAGCTGCCGTAGAAGATCGGGTGCAGCGCGCGCGGCCCCTGCACGTCGTGCGGGCCCTCGAGCGAATGCGTGAGCTTGTTCGGATATTCGCGGGTCAGGTGCGCGAGCGCGAGCGACGCGAATTTCGATGCGAGTTCGGGGGTCAGTCGATCGGTCATGGGCACCTCGTCAGAAGCGGAATACGAACGCGTACATCAGCAGCGTGTTGACGGCCAGCAGCAGCACGGCGGTCGGCCACTGCGCCTTGATCACGCCGTTCTTGTCCTTCAGTTCGAGCAGCGCGGCCGGCACGATGTTGAAGTTCGCGGCCATCGGCGTCATCAGCGTACCGCAGAAGCCGCTCAGCATCCCGATCGCGCCGAGGATCGCCGGGTTGCCGTGAAATTGATGGACGATCAGCGGCAGGCCGATGCCGGCCGTCATCACGGGGAACGCGGCGAACCCGTTGCCCATGATCATCGTGAACAGCGCCATGCCGACCGTATAGGCGGCGACGACCGCGAACGGCGAATCGATCGGCACCCACTCCCTCACGAGCCCCGACACCACGCCGCCCACGCCCGCGACCGCGAACAGCGCGCCGAGCGCCGCGAGCATCTGCGGCAGGATCGCGGCCCAGCCGACCGCGTCCATCGTGTGACGTGCCTCCTTCAGCGCGTGAACCGGCGAATCGCGCAGCATCGCGAGCGCGACGGCGAACGCGACGAGCGTGCCGAGCACGAGCGAGATCAGCGTCACGCTCTTCGGATCGACGAACGGCACCCGTTTCAGCGCGAACGTGCCGATCAGCGTGACGAGGGGAATCAGCAATGCCGGCAGGAACAGCCGGTTGCCGAAGCGCAGCGCCTTCGCGTCGCGCCGCGCGCCCGCCGCTTCGCTGGATTCGTCCGACTTGCCGCGTCCGAGCTTGCCCGAGCCCGCGATCAGCGCGAGCGCGATCGCGAGGCAGCCCGTCACGAAGTGCGGCAGCAGCGCGCCGAACAGGAACGTGAGCGCGTAGATCGCCCAGAACGCGAAGTTGACGACGCGGCGCGGGTTCGTGCGGTCCATCAGGTTGAAGCACGCGAACGCGCCGAACATCAGGCCGGCGAGCGTGTACAGCGGTTCGAGGCCGATCATCGCGCGCCCTCCCGCCCGAATGCGCCGAAGCTGCGCGACAGCCGGTGATCGAGCAGCGCGAGCCGCGTGCAGTGGATCAGCAGCGCGGCGATCGCCGTCGGGATCGCCCAGACCGACAGGTGCAGCGGCTCGACCACGATCCCGTTCTGTTCGAGAAAGCCCTTGATCAGCAGGATCGACTGGATCGCGATGAAGATGTCCTCGCCGAAGAACACGGCGACATTGTCGGCGGCCGACGCATGCGCGCGGATCTGCTGGCGCACGGATTCAGGCAGGTCGCCGAGCCGGCTGACGGCCGCGGCCTCGGCCATCGGCGCGATCAGCGGCCGCACCATCTGCGCGTGGCCGCCGAGCGACGTGAGGCCGAGCGCGGCCGTCACCTGGCGCAGCACGAAATACAGCATCAGCACGCGGCCGGTGGTCGCCGCGTGCACGCGCGAGATCATCCGCTTCGCCTGCTCCTTGAGCCCGTTGCGTTCGAGCAGCGCGATCACCGGCAGCGTCAGCCAGATCAACCCCATGTAGCGGTTGTCGGTGAACGCCTTGCCGAATGCGCTGACGATGTCGACGAGATTCATCCCGCCCGCCAGCCCCGTCGCGAGGCCCGCGATCGTCACCACCAGCAGCGCGTTGAAGCGCAGCGCGAAACCGATCACGACGATCGGCACCCCAATCAGCACCAGCATTGCCCCTCCTTGCGATGGATTCGTGGCGCCGTGAAGGCGCGCCTCCCGCCCGGTTTCGACCGGGTTCAGGCGGCAAAATCTAACACGAGACTTTATCGATAAAAAGTCGACAATTTGAAGCTTCGGGTAAACGTTGAAACCGATGCCACGTTGCGCCGGTCGTGTGTCCGCTGTGTTTCGGCGGAACGAATCGCGGCCGGCGGCGGCGGCCGGCGGCGCCAACGCGCGCGCGGCAACGCACGATTCCGGCCGGCGTGCCGTGGACGGCCCGCGCCCCGCCGCGCATGGCGGAGCGCCGGTGCGCCGACTACACTGGAAGGCATCGCAACGTTCGGGAGAGCCGCCATGATCGACGTATTCCAGACCATCGGCAGCCGCGCGTTCTCCGCTCATCTGGCGAAGGACGGGATGGTGACGCTGATGGAACAACGCCACGAAGTCGACCGCGTGACGCTCGCGACCGCCTATGCCGCGCTCGTCGAGGAATCGGAGCAGGAAGCCGATCTGCTCGACGCAACGGTCGAAGGGATGATGCGCGCGCTGATCCAGGGGTACGCCCGCAGCCATTGAACGACTGGACGCGCACCGCGCGCGGTGTGCCGGCCTGCGCGGCCGGCTCGCCGGTGCCTGCGCGTGCGCCCGTGCCGGGCGCCGCGCTTCGCGCCGTCACGAACGCGTCGACGACGGATTGCCGCGCTGCCGCATAATCCTGCACATCGCTGTCCGTCTTCCCGGGCGGAAAAAAATGCCGTCTGCCCACAGAGGAAAGGGTCGGAATCGACGCAATGCGCAATTTTTTCGATTGCCGCCGCTCGCGCCGCATGACAGCATTCGGGGCGTCGCCAGTCGAAAAGAATTTCGTGCCATCCGCCCGCCGATGCCGTTCGGCGGCGCCGGCCCGGCACTGCCTTTCATGAACCCGGCCCATATCCAACACTACGAACCGACCGGAGTATCCCGCTTGTGAACATCGGCATCGTCAACGACCTCCCGCTTGCCGTCGAGGCGATGCGCCGCGCGCTCGCGCACCGGCCCGAGCATCGCGTGCTGTGGGTCGCGACCGACGGCGCGCAAGCCGTCGAAATGTGCGCCGCGCAACCGCCCGACGTCGTGCTGATGGACCTGATCATGCCGAAGTTCGACGGCATCGAGGCGACGCGGCGGATCATGCGTTCCAGCCGCCCGTGCTCGATCCTGATCGTGACGAGCTGCATCGGCGCGAACGCGTGGCGCGTGTTCGAAGCGATGGGCGCCGGCGCGCTCGACGCGGTCGACACGCCACGCCTCGGCGAAGGCGCGGGCGGCGATACCGCGCGGCTGCTGCTCGCGAAGATCGACCAGATCGGCCGGCTGCTCGACGCGCCCGGCGGCGTCCGCGCGGCCGGCACGACCTCGCGCGCGAGCGGCGGCCCGCTGATCGCGATCGGCGCGTCCGCCGGCGGCCCCGGCGCGCTCGCGTCGATCCTCGGCAGCCTGCCGGCCGACTTCAGCGCGCCGATCGTGATCGTCCAGCACGTCGATCGCGCGTTCGCCGAAGGGATGGCGCAATGGCTCGACGGCCAGACGCCGCTGACCGTACGCGTCGCGCACGAAGGCGACCGCCCTCAGCCCGGCGTCGCGTTGCTCGCGGCGACCGACGATCACCTGCGCGTCACGCGCACCGGCACGCTCGAATACACGCGCGAACCGGCCGCCACGCCGTACCGGCCGTCGGTCGACGTATTCTTCAACAGCCTGACCGAGCACTGGCCGGGACGCGTGATCGGCGTGCTGCTGACCGGCATGGGACGCGACGGCGCGATCGGCCTGAAGGCACTGCGGATGAAGGGCTGTCATACGATCGCGCAGGACGAGGCGACCAGCGCCGTCTATGGCATGCCGAAGGCGGCCGCGACGCTCGGCGCCGCGCGCGCGATCCTGCCGCTCGAGCGCATCGCGGGCGAGCTGGTGGCGCTCGCGCGAATCTGAACCCGATGAAACCCTGTCACACCCATCGCTACCATGGCGCAACCCTGCATCAATCATGACTAGCGACCTCACCCGCCCGCCCGGCGGGCTGCATGCGGCGTTCGACGCCGCGCACGCGGCGCCCACGCCGCACGCCGACGCGCCCGCGATGGTCCTGCTGGTCGACGACCAGACGATCGTCGCGGAAGCCATCCGACGCGCGCTCGTCGACGAGGACGGCATCGACTTCCACTACTGCCCGCGCTCGGACGACGCGCTGGCGACCGCGATCGAGACGCGGCCGACCGTGATCCTGCAGGATCTCGTGATGCCCGGCACCGACGGTCTGAGCCTCGTGAAGGCGTACCGTGCGAATCCGGCGACGCGCGACGTGCCGATCATCGTGCTGTCGACGCAGGAAGAGCCGGTGATCAAGAGCGCCGCGTTCGCGGCCGGCGCGAACGACTACCTCGTGAAATTGCCGGACCGCATCGAGCTGATCGCGCGGATCCGCTATCACTCGCGCTCGTACATGAACCTGCTGCAGCGGGACGAAGCCTACCGCGCGCTGCGGCAATCGCAGCAGCAACTGCTGGAGGCCAATCTCGAACTGCGGCGCCTCACGCATTCGGACGGCCTGACCGGGCTGTCGAACCGCCGCTATCTCGACGAATATCTGGCCGCCGAATGGCGGCGCGGCACGCGCGAGCGCAGCGAGCTGTCGCTGCTGATGATCGACGTCGACAACTTCAAGCTGTACAACGACACGTACGGCCACGTGTCGGGTGACGGCGTGCTCAAGCAGGTCGCGGCCACCATCGAACGCTGTCTCGGGCAATCCGGCGATCTCGCCGCGCGCTTCGGCGGCGAGGAGTTCGCGGTCGTGATGCCGGCCACGTCGCCGGGCGCCGCGCGGCTGCTCGGCGAGAAGATCCGCCTCGCGGTCGAGTCGCTGCGGCTCGAGCACGCGCACTCGTCGACGGGTCGCTACGTGACGATCAGCATCGGCGGCGCGAGCATCGTGCCGGCCGCCGGCCTGCCGACGACGTCGCTGATCGAGGCCGCCGATCGCGCGCTGTACCGCGCGAAGCACGACGGCAAGAATCGCGTCGAGATCGATGCGCCGCCCGCACCGCCGGCACCCAGTACCCCGCCTGCGTCGCCGGACGGCGGCGGTTTCGCGTGAACGCCTAGGGAAACACTGATTAATAGGCGATCGCGCGAGGTGGTCGGCGATGTGGGCGGGGAATGGCCGGATACCGAAGCGAAGCGCCGCCCATTCGGAGAAGTTTGCCCCGAGGATGCACCTTATTTC
>NZ_CADFEF010000040.1:0-45200 GCF_902833125.1 Burkholderia sp. BCC1640
CCTGATGACCATAGCGAGTCGGTCCCACCCCTTCCCATCCCGAACAGGACCGTGAAACGACTCTACGCCGATGATAGTGCGGATTCCCGTGTGAAAGTAGGTAATCGTCAGGCTCCCTCAAGCCAGAAACCCCCGCCCGACAAGGCGGGGGTTTTTGCATTGGCGCGGCGGAAATGCGCGAGATGACAGAGAACCGTCCCTATCTTGCAAACTGCATGCTCTCCCGAGGACTCCTTTTCAGCGATCTCGAGAGTGCCTTCGCATCGGCCGCACGCGCTGCACGAACGCTAACGCCGTGGCGCATCCATCGGCAACGGTTGCCGAGCACTGTCGGTGCGCGACAGCGGTAGCATCGGCTCACCTTTCGATCCAGCAGTTCCCGATTTGCCGGCATGTCGTAAGTTCAACCAATCTGCGATGCATGTCCGGCGACGACACGCCATTCGCTACCCGATCGGCGCCACAGGCGCGTATAGGCGAACATGCCATCGAATGCGTTGCCGTCGAAACGACCGGCAAGCTTCGCCTTCGTCGTGGTGAGGATCATCCCGCCGACCGTCTTTGCCTGAGTCTCCTGGATATCGAGTGTGTCGAGGCGCAGCAGTTTCGCGCGATGCGCGGACAGATCGTCATCTTTCGAAATGACCAGCCCGCTCGGGATGGTGAAGACGAGGTCGTCATCCAGCAACGTGTCGAGTGTGTCGACGTCGTTGGCGAGCATCGCCGCTCGCAGTGCGGCTTCATACGGTTCGATGACTGCACGAACGGCATCCATATCGGGGCCTCGCAACGGTTCGATGGGTCCGCATTTCATACGCGACCGGCAATCGGGTTGCGGCGGCTCTCGCATTCCGGCACCAAGGCTATTCGACAGAGGCTCCTCCGATTTCGACAGCGCCTGACGTCGCACCATCATCACCAAGCAGATGCCGATCGACGCGACGATATTGACCGCAGGATAGAACGCGACCGTGACATTCCACGCGCTTAGCGCCAGCAGCGCCAATGCGTACTTGAGCACGCACAGCGCGAAATACGTGAGGCTCTCGCTCCACGGATCGCGAAGCGTCTTGCGTACGGTCGGTCCCAGGCCGGCAAGCTTGATCAGCGTGACCAGACAGATCGACATCGTAGGGTCCTCGGTCAGCATCCAGAGCGGAATAGCCGATAGCGCTGCGCACAGGAAGAGCCAATCGAGGCGGGTCCAGCCGGCCTCACCTCGAAACAGGCTCGCGACGAAAGTCAGAAAGCAGGTCAGTGCGATCGCCGCCGTGCACCATGCAGACGGTCCGGCACCCGCAACGAACTGGCCGCTGGCCGCGATCACCGTGACGACCGACCAGATGAGCCATGTGAACAGGTGCGGCCGAACGGTGCGCCGGTAGATCGCGAGCGCGTATGGAATGGCTGCCAACAGGGACACGGCAGATCCCACGACACCCAGCACTGAAGCGGCACCCTGATCGACAGTCACCATCAACGCGGTCTTGTTCGCATGGGCGGTCAGTATGTGGTCAGGCAGCGCAACGCGCAACTTCGCGCCGGCGTGCGTCGCCGTCGATTCTGCGCCGTGTCGTTGCCGAAGCGGGAAGCGATTGAATGCCAACAAATTGCAGCGCGATTGCGTGCTCGCAGCCGAATCGACTGCGTGGCCGTCGAATGCGTGGGGATCGCCTCTTGAAGCAAAAGAGAACGGTTCTTCCAGAACTTCCTTTGACGGCCAACAGCTCGAGCAACCGCACGACTGCTGAATTTCACTGCGATCATGCCCGTCGGACTTGCCCTTTAGCGCGCTCGCACCGAGCGTGACGCACACCCGCGCCGCAATTCAATGCTCCGCCTGCGCCGCATTGACATCCCGCCGAAATGCGCCCGGGCTCGTCCCGGTCCATTTCCGGAACGCGCGATGAAACGCGCTGGGCTCGGTAAAACCGAGTTCCGCCGCGATTTCCGCGACGCTGAGCGTGTGCCCGCGCAGCAGCGACTGGGCCAGCGCACCGCGCAGCTCGTCCTTGATCGACGCGAAGCTCTGCCCCTCGCTGCGCAACCGTCGCCGCAGCGTCGCGGGCGTCGTGCCGAGGCGCACGGCCAGCGTGTCGAAGTCCGGCCACTCGGCGGCCGGTTGCGCCTTCAGGTGCGCACGTGTCTTTGCCACCCAGCCGGTGTCGTGCCGATAGCGCACGAGCAGGTTGCCGGGCGCGCCGCGCAGGAAGGTTTTCAGCGCCTGCGCGGAGCGGATCGTCGGCAGCGCGAGGTACGCGGCGTTGAACGCGAGCCGGCTGTCCGGGCGGTCGAAATGCACGGGCACGCCAAAGAACTGGTGGTAGTCGCTGCGCTGGTCGGGGCTCGGGCACGCGAAATCGATGCGCTGCAGCGGAATGCGTCGGCCGATCAGCCAGCAGGCGACGCCGAGCAGGATCAGCCAGAACGTCCGGTACGCGAACGCAGAATACGGTGCGCCCGCCTGCGTGAGGACAATCTGCGCCTGACCGTCGGCGACCACGAGCTCGCCGCGCGGTTCGTCGAGCACCACGCGCAGGAACTGCAGCGCTCGCCGCAGCGCCTTCTCGAGCGTACCCGCGTGCAGCACGGCGTGGCACAGCAGCGTGAAGCTGCCGCGCCGCATCGGGCGGGCCGCGAGTCCGAAGAATTCGTCGTCGATTGCGTTGGCGATCGCCAGCCACAGGCGACCGTACTGCTGTGGCGTGACGGGCTCGCGCACAGTGGCCGGCAGGCCGGCCAAGCGCAGCACGGGCTCGGTCGGAATCCGCAGCCGGCGCAGGCTCTCGAGCGCATCCTCGACGAAATCCGGCGAGATCATCTGCGGCCCCATTTTTCATGCCCTCCAGACATGGCAAAAGCGATCACGATTCTAGATTCTGTTTGTCATTGATTGCAATGTGACGGCTGTCTACTATCGTCGATATACCCCCCGGCTCGCCGGCGGGCATAACGAACAGGAGACACGCATGCGTGATGGAGCAACCGCCCGGGTGGTGCCGGCCTACGCCGACGCCGTGGCCGGCTTCCGTATCGAGACCGCCGCCGCACATCTGCACGGCGACCTGGAGCAGGGCCTGAACGCCTGCGTCGAATGCTGCGACCGGCATGCGGCGGCGGACGCGAATGCGATCGCACTCGACTGGATCGACGCCGGCGGCCAGCATCGCAGTTTCACGTTCGCACAGATGCAGGCATTGTCGGCGCGGGTCGCGAACCTGCTGGTCGAGCAGGGCGTGAAGCCGGGCGACGTGGTGGCCGGCCTGTTGCCGCGTACGCCCGAACTCGTCGCGACGATCCTCGGCACGTGGCGCGCGGGCGCCGTCTATCAGCCGCTCTTCACCGCGTTCGGGCCGAAGGCGATCGAGCACCGGCTGCGCATGAGCGATGCACGGCTGGTCGTCACCAACATCGCGAATCGCGCGAAGCTCGACGAGATCGTCGATTGCCCGCGGGTCGCGACGGTGCGCGAGTCGGGCGACGCGCTGCCGGCGCACGACATCGATTTCCGCGCGGCGCTCGACGCGCAGTCCGACGTATTCGAACCGGTGCCGCGAAAGGGCGCCGACCTGTTCATGATGATGTCGACGTCGGGCACGACGGGTTTGCCGAAGGGCGTGCCGGTGCCGTTGCGCGCGCTGCTCGCGTTCGGCGCGTACATGCGCGACGCGGTGGATCTTCGCGCCGGCGACCGCTTCTGGAACATCGCCGATCCGGGCTGGGCATATGGCCTCTATTACGCGATCACGGGCCCGCTGCTGCTCGGCCATGCAACGACGCTGTACGAGGGCGGTTTCACGGTCGACAGTACCTACGACGTGATCGAAAGGCTCGGCATCACGAGCCTCGCTGGTTCGCCGACGGCGTTCCGGATGCTGATGGCGGCCGGCACAGAAGCGGCCGCGCGCCTGAAAGGGCAACTGCGCGTCGTCAGCAGCGCGGGCGAACCGCTGAATCCGGAAGTCGTGCGCTGGTTCCACGCAGCGCTCGGCGCGCCGATCTACGACCACTACGGCCAGACCGAACTCGGGATGGTCGTGAACAATCATCACGGGCTCGCGCACGTCGTCCATGCCGGCTCGGCGGGTTTTGCGATGCCCGGCTATCGCGTCGCGGTGCTCGACGAAGCCGGCCGCGAACTTGGCCCCGGCGAGCCCGGCATTCTCGCGATCGACATCGCGCACTCGCCGCTGCTGTGGTTCTACGGTTACTGGCAGCAGGACACGCCGGCGATCGCGGGCGGCTATTACCGGACCGGCGACAACGTCGAGCTCGAGCCGGACGGTACCGTGAGCTTCATCGGCCGCGCGGACGATGTGATCACATCGTCCGGTTACCGGATCGGTCCGTTCGACGTGGAAAGCGCGCTGATCGAGCATCCGGCTGTCAGCGAGGCCGCGGTGATCGGCGTGCCGGACCCGGAGCGCACCGAGATCGTCAAGGCGTTCGTCGTGCTGTCGAAAGGCTTCGACGGTACACCGGCGCTGGCCGAAGAACTGAGCCAGCACGTGAAGCGGCGGCTGTCGGCACACGCCTATCCTCGCGCGATCGACTTCGTCGACGCACTGCCGAAAACCCCGAGCGGCAAGATCCAGCGCTTCGTGCTGCGCAAGCTGGAAGCCGAGAAGACTGCTCACTCCTGAATACTGACTACGGACTGCGAATGAATATCAAGGATCGCGTTTTTCTGATTACGGGCGCCGGTTCGGGCCTCGGCGCGGCGGTGGCGCGCATGGTGGTCGCCGAAGGCGGCAAGGCCGTGCTGCTGGACGTCAATGAAGACGCCGGCACGAGCCTCGCGCACGAACTCGGCGCGGCCGCACGCTTCGTGAAGACCGACGTGACGAGCGAAGCCGACGGGCAGGCCGCCGTTGCCGCTGCGCGCGACGCGTTCGGCCGCATCGATGCGCTCGTGAACTGCGCGGGCGTCGCGCCGGGCGAGAAGGTCGTCGGCCGCGAAGGCCCGCATTCGCTCGACCGTTTCGCACGTGCGGTGTCGATCAATCTGGTCGGCACGTTCAACATGATTCGGCTGGCCGCCGACGTAATGTCGAAGCAGGACGCCGACACGGAAGGCGAGCGCGGCGTGATCGTCAACACCGCGTCGGTCGCGGCGTTCGACGGACAGATCGGGCAGGCTGCGTATGCGGCATCGAAGAGCGGCGTGGTGGGCATGACGTTGCCGATCGCGCGCGAACTCGCGCGGTTCGGCATTCGCGTGGTGACGATCGCGCCGGGCATCTTCGCGACGCCGATGATGGCCGGCATGCCGCAGGACGTGCAGGACGCGCTCGGCAAGAGCGTACCGTTCCCGCCGCGGCTCGGCCGCCCCGACGAATTCGCGGCGCTGGTGCGCCACATCGCCGAGAATACGATGCTGAACGGCGAAGTCATCCGTCTCGATGGCGCGCTGCGCATGGCACCGCGCTGATACTGGAGGAATGCAATCATGACGACACAGGATCCGATCGTAATCGTCGGCGCGGCGCGCACGCCGATGGGTGGTTTTCAGGGCGCCCTGGCCGCGGCCAGCGCGAGCGAGCTCGGCGCGGTGGCGATTCGCGCGGCGCTCGAACGCGCGAACGTGCCCGCCGAGCGCATCGATGAAATCGTGTTTGGCTGCGTGCTGCCGGCCGGCCAGGGGCAGGCGCCGGCGCGGCAGGCCGCGCTGAAGGCGGGCTTGCCGCTGGCGGTGGGCGCGACCACGGTCAACAAGATGTGCGGCTCAGGGATGAAGGCCGCGATGTTCGTGCACGACCTGCTGCTGGCGGGATCGGCGGACGTGGCGGTCGCGGGCGGGATGGAGAGCATGACGAATGCGCCGTACCTGCTGCCGAAGGCGCGCGCGGGGATGCGCATGGGGCATGGCCAGGTACTCGACCACATGTTCCTCGACGGGCTCGAGGACGCGTACGACAAGGGCCGGCTGATGGGCACGTTCGCGGAGGATTGCGCGCAGGCCTACCAGTTCACGCGCGAGGAGCAGGATGCATTCGCGATCGCATCGCTGACGCGCGCGCAGCGCGCGATTGCGGAAGGACGCTTCGTGTCGGAGATTGCGCCGGTGACCGTGAAGGCCGGCAAGACGGAAGCCGTCGTGTCGATCGACGAGCAACCGGGCAACGCGAAGCTCGACAAGATTCCGACGCTCAAGCCGGCGTTCCGCGAAGGCGGCACGGTGACGGCGGCCAATTCGTCGTCGATTTCGGACGGCGCGGCCGCGCTCGTGATGATGCGTCGCTCGGAAGCGGACCGGCTCGGCCTCGCGCCGAAGGCGGTGATCGTCGGGCATTCGACCTACGCGAACAAGCCGGGCCTGTTCGCGACGGCACCGATCGGCGCGATCCGCAAGCTGTCGGAGAAAACCGGCTGGAACCTGCGCGACGTCGACCTGTTCGAGATCAACGAAGCCTTCGCTGTGGTGGCGATGGCCGCGATGCGCGATCTCGACCTGCCGCACGACAAGGTCAACGTGCACGGCGGCGCGTGTGCGCTCGGCCATCCGATCGGCGCATCGGGCGCACGCGTGATGGTGACGCTGCTGGCCGCGCTCGAAGCGTATGGGCTGAAGCGCGGCGTCGCGTCGCTGTGCATCGGCGGCGGCGAGGCGACGGCGATCGCGATCGAGCGGGTCGCGTAACGCGAACGCATCGACGCATTACGCGCGAGACGGCACGCCTGCCGTCTCGCGACGCGGGCGGCGGGCATCGTGCCCGTCGCCCGTTTTGCTTTCAGGGGCGCGCGCGATCGCGTTACGCGTTCGCCTCCGGCGACACCGCACCGCACGCGCGGATCACGAGCTGTACGACCTGCTCGGTCCTCTCGGCGAACGCCTTCTGCGTGAACGCACGCTTGCCGCTCAGCGCGCGGATCTGCGCATCGAAATCCGCATAGTGCTGCGTGGTCGCCCAGATCAGGTACATCAACGCATGTGCATCGATCGGCGCGAGCAGCCCGCGCGCGATCCAGCCTTCGATCACTTTCACGCGCGTGTCGAACCAGGGCTTCACGCGTTCCGACAGGATGTCCTGCATGTGCGCGGCACCGTGGATGATCTCGTTGGCCCAGACCTTCGAGCCGAGCGGGCGCCGTCGCGACAGATCCATCTTCGCGCGCACGTAGCCGCCGATCGCCTCGACCGGATCGTCGCCGGCCTCGAACGACCCGGCCGCGCGGTGCCAGTCTTCGAACAGGTCGTCGAGCACGCGACGGTATAGCGCAAGCTTCGTCGGGAAGTAGTAATGCAGGTTCGCCTTCGGCAAGCCCGCACGTTCGGCGATCATCGCCGTGCTCGCTCCGTCGAGCCCGCGCTCCGCGAATACGGCTTCCGCACAGGCCAGCAGATGCGCTTCGTTGGACTCGCGGATGTGCGCCTTGCGTCGCCGCAAAGGCGTGTTCGTTTCGTCGTCGCCGGTGGCTTCGGCGGCCGCTTCGTCATGTCTCATCGTTACCCTCGCGCGGCTTGCATGCCGCGTTGCGCTTCATTCTAGCCGCTGGTTCGCATCGAACGCACGTGCCCGTGCGCATTGGCGCGCGCGATGTTGCAATGCGGTGGCACGTTTCTCGCTCGCTCGATTCACGCAAGAAAGACATTGCGCTGGGCATTTTGATCGTCTAAAACCTGTCCAATCGGACAGGATTTGATGATCGACGGAATGCAGTGCCGACCATCCGCCGATCGATCGGACGAATCACGCGAACGATGCACATCTGCACCTCGCCGGTGCGGGTTTGCCCCGACGGCAGCAATGACCGACCCCACAGGAGCGATACGAATGAACGCGGTATCGGAAACAGTGAAGCGGGCAGCATTCGACACGTCGATCAAGGTCGACGGCAGGCGGTTGTGGGACAGCCTGATGGAGGTGGCGAAGATCGGCGCGACGCCGAAGGGCGGCGTCTGCCGCCTCGCGCTGACCGATCTCGACAAGGCCGGACGCGACTTGATCGTCAGCTGGGCGAAAGCCGCCGGCTGCACGGTGACGGTCGATACGATGGGCAATGTGTTCATGCGCCGCGCGGGCCGCGTGGCCGACGCGGCGCCGGTCGTCACCGGCTCGCACGCGGATTCGCAGCCGACGGGCGGCCGCTTCGACGGCATCTACGGCGTGCTCGGGGGCCTCGAGGTGATTCGCAGTCTGAACGATCACGGCATCGAGACGGAACATCCGGTCGAGGTCGTGATCTGGACCAACGAGGAAGGCTCGCGCTTCGCGCCGGCGATGGTCGCGTCGGGCGTGTTCGCGGGCGTGTTCCCGCTCGAGTACGGGCTGTCGCGCAAGGACGTCGACGGCAAGACGATCGGCGAGGAACTCGCGCGCATCGGCTACGCGGGCGACGTACCCTGCGGCGGCCGCAAGCTGCATGCGGCGTTCGAGCTGCATATCGAGCAGGGGCCGATTCTCGAGGCGGAGTGCAAGACGATCGGCGTCGTGACGGACGCGCAGGGGCAGCGCTGGTACGAGATCACGTTCACCGGCCAGGAAGCGCACGCGGGGCCGACGCCGATGCCGCGCCGCCGCGACGCGCTGCTCGGTGCATCGCGCGTGGTCGATCTCGTGAACCGGATCGGCCTCGATCACGCGCCGTTCGGCTGCGCGACGGTCGGGATGATGCAGGTTCACCCGAACTCGCGCAATGTGATTCCGGGCCGCGTGTTCTTCACCGTCGATTTCCGTCATCCGGACGACGCCGTGCTCACGGAGATGGACGCTGCGCTGCGCGACGGCGTCGCGCGCATCGCGGGCGAGATCGGGCTCGACACCGCGCTTGAGCAGATTTTCTACTACAAGCCCGTCGCGTTCGATCCGGCCTGCGTGGCGGCCGTGCGCGACGCGGCCGATCGCTTCGGCTACTCGCATCGCGACATCGTGTCGGGCGCGGGGCACGACGCTTGCTATCTGGCGCAGGTCGCGCCGACGTCGATGGTGTTCGTACCCTGCGTCGACGGCATCAGTCACAACGAGATCGAGGACGCGACGCCTGCGTGGATCGAGGCCGGCGCGAACGTGCTGCTGCACGCGATGTTGTCGCGCGCATGCGAGCCGGCTTCATGACGGATCGGATCTAGCGCAGCCGGCAGGCTGATCGTCGCCTGACCGTGGCATTCCCAAGCAGGACCGCCCCGACTGTGCATTCGCAGCCGGCGGGGACGGCTTTGTCTCCACCAGTCGAAGGAACGCGTATGACCTCCAAGCCAACCGGCGATATCGCCGCGCATCGCCTGTCGTCCACGCAACTCTCGTGCGAATTCGCCGATATCGCGCCGCTGCTCGATCCGACTGCCGCCGCGGCCGCCGCCAGCCGCTGCCACTACTGCTACGACGCGCCGTGCGTGCAGGCCTGCCCGACGCAGATCGACATCCCGAGCTTCATCCGCAAGATCGGCAACGGCAACCTGAAGGGCGCCGCGACCGACATCCTGTCCGCGAATCCGCTCGGCGGGATGTGCGCACGCGTGTGCCCGACCGAGATCCTGTGCGAAGGCGCGTGCGTGCGCAATCACCAGGATGCGCAGCCGGTCGCGATCGGCGCGCTGCAGCGGCACGCGACCGACTGGGCGATGGCGAGCGGCGCGGTGCGCTTCACACGTGCGCCCGATACGGGGCGGCATGTCGCGGTGGTCGGCGCGGGGCCGGCCGGGCTCGCCTGTGCGCACCGGCTCGCGCTCGCCGGGCATCGCGTCACGCTGTTCGATGCGCGGCCGAAGGCGGGCGGCTTGAACGAATACGGGATCGCCGCGTACAAGACCGTCGACGATTTCGCGCAACGCGAAGTTGAATGGCTGTTGTCGGTCGGCGGCATTGCGGTGGAAACGGGTGTCGCGCTCGGCCGCGACGTGACGCTCGACGCGTTGCGCGAGCGGCATGACGCGGTGTTTCTCGCGATGGGCCTGGGCGGCGTGCGCACGCTCGCGATCGACGGCGAGCAATTGACCGGCGTGATGAACGCGGTCGACTTCATCGAGCAGGTGCGGCAGGCCGACGCGCTGGAGAACGTGCCGGTCGGGCGGCGCGTGGTCGTGATCGGCGGCGGCAACACGGCGATCGACGCGTCCGTGCAGAGCCGCAAGCTCGGTGCGGAGCGCGTGACGATGGTGTACCGGCGCGGCGTGGACGCGATGAGCGCGACCTGGGCCGAACGCGAGTTCGCGCAAAAGAGCGGCGTCACGCTCGTCACGCACGCGAAGCCGGTGCGCATCTCGGGCGCGGACGGGCACGTGACGGCTGTCGAATTCGAGGCCGCGTCGGGCGAGCGTTTCACCGTCGACGCGGACATGGTGCTGAAGGCGATCGGTCAGACGCTGGCGCCGGACGGTGTCGCGGCCGCGCTGCTGACGACGGACGGCACGCGCATCGCGGTCGACGCGGACGGACGCACGGCGTTGCCCGACGTGTGGGCCGGCGGCGATTGCGCGGCGACGGACGGCATCGACCTCACGGTGCAGGCCGTGCAGGACGGCAAGCGCGCGGCGGCGGCGATCGACGCGGCGCTCGCGCAGCGCGCCGCCAAGGCCGCGTGAGCACGGCATACGCAACGGCATCGCGCGTATTCCGTGCATGGCGCGCGCCACGCGAACCACGATAAACGCCCCATTTTCACGGAGCCGAACATGGCCGACCTTCGCTGCACCATCGCAGGCATCACTTCGCCGAATCCGTTCTGGCTGGCCTCCGCGCCGCCGACCGACAAGGCGTACAACGTCAATCGCGCGTTCGAGGCGGGCTGGGGCGGCGTCGTCTGGAAGACGCTCGGGCTCGATCCACACGTCGTCAACGTCAGCTCGCGCTACGGCGCGGTGCAGTGGAACGGCCAACGCATCGCCGGCCTGAACAACATCGAGCTGATCACTGACCGGCCGCTCGACGTGAACCTGAAAGAGATCGCGCAGGTGAAGCGCGACTGGCCCGACCGCGCGCTGATCGTGTCGCTGATGGTGCCGTGCAACGAGCGCGACTGGAAATGGATCCTGCCGCTCGTCGAGGATACGGGCGCCGATGCGGTCGAGCTGAACTTCGGCTGCCCGCACGGGATGAGCGAGCGCGGGATGGGCGCGGCCGTCGGGCAGGTGCCGGAATACGTCGAGATGGTCACGCGCTGGGTCAAGGAAGGCACGAAGCTGCCGTGCCTCGTGAAGCTCACGCCGAACATCAGCGACATCCGGATGGGCTCGCGCGCCGCCTACAAGGGCGGCGCGGACGGCGTGTCGCTGATCAACACGATCAACTCGATCGTCGCGGTGGATCTCGACCAGATGGCGCCGATGCCGACCGTCGACGGCAAGGGCACGCACGGCGGCTACTGCGGCCCGGCGGTCAAACCGATCGCGCTGAACATGGTCGCGGAGATCGCGCGCGACCCGGAAACGCCGAACCTGCCGATCTCCGGCATCGGCGGGATTTCGTCGTGGCGCGACGCGGCCGAGTTCATGGTGCTCGGCGCCGGCAGCGTGCAGGTGTGCACCGCCGCGATGCATTACGGATTCCGTATCGTGTCGGATCTTGCCGACGGGCTGTCGAACTGGATGGACGAGAAGGGCTACGCGACGCTCGACGACGTGCGCGGCCGCGCGGTGCCGAACGTGACCGACTGGAAATACCTGAACCTGAAGTACGACATCAAGGCACGCATCAACCAGGACCGCTGCATCCAGTGCGGGCTGTGCCATATCGCGTGCGAGGACACGTCGCACCAGGCGATCACGGCCGAGAAGGACGGCGTGCGTCACTTCGAAGTGGTGGATGCGGAGTGCGTCGGGTGCAATCTTTGCATGCATGTGTGTCCGGTCGAGCAGTGCATCACGATGGAGCGGGTCGACGCGGGCGACTATGCGAACTGGACCACGCATCCGAACAACCCGGCGCGTGCCGACGCGGGTGCGAGCCCGGCGGAGCCCGCGAAGCACGCGAAGGCGGCCTGACTGGCGGCCGGCGGTGCGGTATCGTCCGCGCTGCTGCTTGTGTCCTGTTCTGCCGGCATCGTGCGATGCCGGCGCTGACGTTTACGTGGAGCGCGTCCGATGAAACCAGCAGCGATTCCCGCCGATCCCGACAGCGCCGCGGCGCCGGCCGGCAGCCTGTACAACGACGATCTCGCGCCGACGACGGCGTCGCAGCGCACGTGGCGCTGGTATCACTTCGCGGCGCTGTGGGTCGGGATGGTGATGAACATCGCGTCGTACATGCTCGCGGCCGGGCTGATCCAGGAAGGCATGTCGCCGTGGCAGGCCGTGCTGACCGTTCTGTTCGGCAACCTGATCGTGCTCGTGCCGATGCTGCTGATCGGCCATGCGGGCGCGAAACATGGGATTCCGTATGCGGTGCTCGTGCGCGCGTCGTTCGGCACGCAGGGCGCGAAGCTGCCCGCACTGCTGCGCGCGATCGTCGCGTGCGGCTGGTACGGCATCCAGACCTGGCTCGGCGGCAGCGCGATCTACACGCTGCTGAACATCCTGACCGGCAACGCATTGCACGGCGCCGCGTTGCCGCTCGTCGGCATTTCGTTCGGGCAGCTCGAGTGTTTTCTCGTGTTCTGGGCGCTGCAGCTGTACTTCATCTGGCACGGCACCGATTCGATCCGCTGGCTCGAGAGCTGGTCCGCGCCGATCAAGGTCGTGATGTGCATCGCGCTCGTGTGGTGGGCGACGTCGCAGGCGGGCGGCTTCGGCACGATGCTGTCGGCGCCGTCGCAGTTCGTCGCGGGCGGCAAGAAGGCGGGACTCTTCTGGGCGACGTTCTGGCCGGGCCTGACCGCGATGGTCGGCTTCTGGGCGACGCTCGCGCTGAACATTCCCGACTTCACGCGCTTTGCGCATTCGCAGCGCGACCAGGTGATCGGACAGTCGATCGGGCTGCCGTTGCCGATGGCGCTGCTGTCGGTGGTGTCGGTCGTGGTGACGTCGGCCACCGTCGTGATCTACGGCAACGCGATCTGGGATCCGATCGACCTGACGAGCCGGATGACCGGCATCGGCGTCGGCATCGCGCTCGTGATCCTCACGCTCGACACGATGTGCTGCAACCTCGCGGCGAACCTGGTCGGTCCTGCTTACGATTTCTCGAGCCTGTGGCCGAAGGCGATCTCGTACCGCACGGGCGGGATGATCACCGCGACGCTCGCGATCGTGATGATGCCGTGGAAGATCCTCGCGACGACGGACGGCTACATCTTCACCTGGCTCGTCGGCTACTCGGCGTTGCTTGGGCCGGTCGCGGGCATCCTGATGGTCGACTACTTCCTGATTCGCGGCACGCGGCTCGATACGCGCGCGCTGTTCGACGAGCGCGGCGACTTCAGCTACGCACGCGGCTGGAACCCGGCCGCGCTGGCGGCGCTCGCGATCGGCGTGCTGCCGAACCTCCCCGGCTTCCTGCATACCGCGTTCCCGGCGTCGTTCCCGAACGTGCCGGCGTTCTTCAACACGCTTTACACGTATGCGTGGTTCGTCGGCCTCGTGCTGGCGTCGGGCGTGTACGGCACGTGGATGAAGTGGCGCGCCGGACAGCGCGCGCAGATCGCGAGCGCGTGATGCGCGAACGCATGCGGCACCCGACAGTCAACGAGGAGGCAACCAAATGGCAATCCTGATTCGCGGCGGCACCGTGGTCGATGCGGACCGCACCTATCGCGCGGACGTACTGTGTGCCGACCCGCAGGACGGCGGCACGATCCTGCAGATCGCGGAGACGATCGACGCGCCGGCCGGCGCGACGGTGGTCGATGCGCACGACCAGTACGTGATGCCGGGCGGCATCGATCCGCATACGCACATGGAACTGCCGTTCATGGGCACGACGGCGAGCGACGATTTCTATTCGGGTACGGCGGCCGGGCTGTCGGGCGGCACGACCAGCATCATCGACTTCGTGATCCCGAGCCCGAAGCAGCCGCTGATGGACGCGTTCCACGAGTGGCGCGGCTGGGCCGAGAAGGCCGCGGCCGACTATGGCTTTCACGTGGCCGTCACGTGGTGGGACGAATCGGTGCACCGCGACATGGGCACGCTCGTGCGCGAGCATGGCGTGTCGAGCTTCAAGCACTTCATGGCGTACAAGAACGCGATCATGGCCGACGACGAGGTCCTCGTGAACAGCTTCTCGCGTTCGCTCGAACTCGGCGCGCTGCCGACCGTGCACGCGGAGAACGGCGAGCTCGTGTTCCAGTTGCAGAAGGCGCTGCTCGCACGCGGGATGACCGGGCCGGAGGCGCATCCGCTGTCGCGTCCGCCCGAGGTCGAGGGCGAGGCCGCGAACCGCGCGATTCGCATCGCGCAAGTGCTCGGCGTGCCCGTGTATATCGTGCACGTGTCGGCGAAGGACGCGGTCGATGCGATCACGCGCGCGCGCAGCGAAGGGCTGCGCGTGTTCGGCGAGGTGTTGCCGGGCCACCTGGTGATCGACGAGTCGGTGTATCGCGATCCGGACTGGACGCGTGCGGCCGCGCACGTGATGAGCCCGCCGTTCCGGTCGGCCGAGCATCGCGAGGCGCTGTGGCGCGGGCTGCAAGCGGGGCAGCTGCATACGACGGCGACCGATCATTGCGTGTTCTGCGCGTCGCAGAAGGCGATGGGCCGCGAGGACTTCACGAAGATCCCGAACGGCTGCGGCGGCGTCGAGGATCGCATGTCGGTGCTGTGGCATCACGGCGTCAATCATGGCCGCATCACGCCGAACGAATTCGTGCGGATCACATCGACGAACGCCGCGCAGATCTTCAACCTGTATCCGCGCAAGGGGGCCGTGCAGGTCGGCGCCGACGCCGATCTGGTCGTATGGGATCCCGCCGCGACGAAGACGATCTCGGTGAAGACCCATCACCAGCAGGTCGACTTCAACGTGTTCGAAGGGATGACCGTGCAGGGCGTCGCGACCCATACGCTCACGCGCGGCGCGCTCGCATGGGCCGACGGCGAGCTGCGAGCGGTGCGTGGCGCGGGCCGCTATCTGAAACGGCCGCCCGCGGCTGGCTACTACGAGGCTGCGCGCATCGCGAACCGGCTGCGCGAGCCGCATCCGGTCGAACGCGCGGGCTGAGCGACATACGTCGTCCATTGCGCGGGGCGTGTCCGTTCGAACGGCACGCCCCGCGCGCGTTCATGCGGCTGGTCACGTGCATCGCCGGCCCTGTCTCTTCTCGACCTCTCGTCAATTCTTTCAATATATGGGATCGACCGAACATCGTCGTATCCATCCGATTTCAAGGTGCATAGAAGAACTGAGCAAATTGACGACGCGAACGAAACAGCACGGAGCATGCCATTTTGTTTGCGTTGTCGTCATGCATGACGGCGAGTAATATCCACCGACGGCGTTACACGGGCGTGCCGGGCCGGGCCGCCTGCCGAGCATTCCAATAAACATAGAGAGAAAGGAGTACGAGGTGGATATTCTGCGCAGTCTCCTGGGCATGCTGTTCCTGTTGCTGGTCGCTTATCTGCTGTCGAACAACCGGCGCGCGGTGAGCGGCCGGACCTTGATCGCCGCGCTGCTCACGCAGTTCGCGATCGGCGCGCTGGTGTTGTTCGTGCCGTCGGGCCGCGCGGCGCTGGCGGCGGCCGCGAACGGCGTCAATCGCGTGCTCGACATGGGCAATCACGGCATCGCTTTCGTGTTCGGCGGGCTGGTCGACGCCCGGATGTTCCAGCTTTTCGGCGACGGCGGGTTCGTGTTCGGCCTGCGCGTGCTGCCGATGATCATCTTCGTCACCGCGCTGATCGCGGTGCTCTACTACGTCGGCGTGATGAAGTGGATCGTCGCGATCCTCGGCGCGGGGCTCGCGAAAGTGCTCGGCGTGAGCCGCATCGAGGCGTGCTCGGCCGTCGCGACGATCTTTCTCGGGCAGAGCGAGATGCCCGCGCTCGTGAAGCCGTTCGTGCGGCACATGACGGGTGCCGAGATCTTCACGGTGATGGCGAGCGGCATGGCGTCGGTCGCGGGCTCGGTGCTGGTCGGCTACGCCGGCCTCGGCGTGAAGATGGAGTACCTGCTCGCCGCATCGTTCATGGCGGTGCCGGGCGGGCTGCTGTTCGGCAAGCTGCTGTTTCCGACCGTCGAGCCGAGTCGCGTCGTGGTCGACGGGCTCGATTTCGACGACAAGCGGGCCGCCAACGTGATCGAGGCGGCGGCATCCGGCGCATCGGTGGGCCTGCGGATCGCGATCAACGTCGGCGCGATGCTGATCGCGTTCGTGGGGCTCATCGCGCTGATGAACCTCATCGTCGGCGGCGTGGCCGCGTTCGCGGGCTTTCCGCAGGTGACGCTGCTGGGCATCATCGGCCACTTGTTTGCGCCGCTGGCGTGGATCATCGGCGTGCCGTGGCACGATGCGGCGCTGGCCGGCAACTTCATCGGCGAGAAACTGATCTTCAACGAGTTCGTCGCGTACGGCGACTTGTCGCCGTATCTGAAGGGCGGCGAGCACGTCGCGGCGGCCGGCCTGCAGGTGCTCGACCCGAAGACGCTCGCGATCGTGTCGTTCGCGCTGTGCGGCTTCGCGAACTTCTCGTCGATCGCCATTCTCGCGGGCGGCTTCAGCGCGGTCGCGCCCGAGCGCCGCTCGGAAGTCGCGCGGCACGGCTTGCGTGCGCTGACGGCCGCGACGCTGTCGAACCTGATGAGCGCGGCGATCGCCGGCCTGTTCTTTTCGCTGCACTGAGCAATCGAGGAGACGCAACGATGTTTCTGCCGCAGGAGTTCATTCGCCGCAAGCGCGACCGGCAGCCGCTCGATCGCGACGAGATTGCCGCGTTCGTGCGCGGCGTGACCGATGGCAGCGTGACCGAGGGCCAGGTGGCGGCGTTCGCGATGGCCGTGTACTTCAACGACCTGAGCGTCGATGAGCGCGTCGCGCTGACGATCGCGCAGCGCGACTCGGGCGACGTGCTCGACTGGCGCGCGCTCGATCTCGGCGGGCCGGTGATCGACAAGCATTCGACGGGCGGCGTCGGCGATGTCGTGTCGCTGATGCTCGGGCCGATGGTGGCCGCATGCGGCGGCTACGTGCCGATGATCTCGGGGCGCGGGCTCGGCCACACGGGCGGCACGCTCGACAAGCTCAGTGCGATCCCCGGCTACGACGTGACACCGGACACGGACACGTTTCGCCGCACGGTGCGCGACGTCGGCGTCGCGATCATCGGGCAGACCGCGCGGCTCGCGCCGGCGGACAAGCGCATTTATGCGATTCGCGACGTGACGGCGACGGTCGAGTCGGTCGCGATGATCACCGCGTCGATCCTGTCGAAGAAGCTCGCGGCGGGGCTCGACGGGCTCGTGATGGACGTCAAGGTCGGCTCCGGCGCGTTCATGCCGACCGCCGAGAAATCGGCCGAGCTGGCACGCAGCATCGTCGACGTCGGCAACGGCGCCGGCATGAAGACCACCGCGATCCTGACCGACATGAACCAGTCGCTCGCGCCGTGCGCGGGCAATGCGCTCGAAGTCGCGTGTGCGATCGATTACCTGACGGGCCAGTCGCGACCGGCGCGCCTGCATGACGTGACGATGGCGCTGTCGGCGCAGTTGCTCGTCACCGGCGGATTGGCGCGCGATGTCGCGCAGGCGCGCACGATGTTGCAGCAGGCGCTCGGCTCGGGCGCGGCGGCGGAACGCTTCGCGAGAATGGTGGCGGCGCTCGGCGGCCCGGTGGACCTGATCGAAGCACCCGCGCGTCATCTTGCGCGGGCGGATGTGATCGTGCCGGTTCCGGCGCCCGCGAGCGGTGTGGTGCAGCGGGTCGATTGCCGCGCGCTCGGGCTCGCGGTCGTCGCGCTCGGCGGCGGCCGCACGCGCGCGGAGGATGCGATCGACTACCGTGTCGGCCTGACGGCGCTCGCGGAGATCGGGCAGCGTGTCGAAGCCGGCCAGCCGCTCGGCTATGTGCATGCCCGCGACGACGCGGCCGCCGCACGTGCGGGGGACGAGGTGCGGCAAAGCTACGTGCTGGACGAGGCGGGCGAAACGGGCGAGGCGCCGCCGACCATTTACGGGCAGATCGGCTGACCGTGCGCCGATGCCGGCGCGGCGGAACGTGCGGGTATCGGCGCCCGCTTCACATGACGGGTGTATCGTGCCGGCCGGGATGTGTCGTGTCGAGGCATCCCCGCACACGACTGGAGGCACCATCGAGATGGAGCGAGACGAACTGATCGAACAAGCCAGGGCGGCGCGCGAACGCGCGTATGCGCCGTATTCGCGCTTCAAGGTCGGCGCTGCGCTGCAGGCGCGCGACGGAACGGTTTTTCACGGCTGCAACGTCGAGAACGCGTCGTACGGACTGTGCAATTGCGCGGAACGCACGGCGATGTTCGCGGCGATCGCCGCCGGTTATCGTCCGGGCGACTTCACGCGGCTCGCGGTGATCGGCGATACCGACGGCCCGATCGCGCCGTGCGGCGCGTGCCGTCAGGTGATCATCGAGATCGGCCGGCCCGATATCGAAGTGATCCTGGCCAACCTGAAAGGGGCCGTCGAGATTACGACGGCCCGCGCGTTGCTGCCCGGCGCGTTCAGCCTGTAGCGGAGCACGCCGCGGCACGCATCACGCGCCGTCGCGCGCGTCGCGGATCGGGATCACGGTGCGCGCGCCGCACTGGCGCAGCAGGTCGCGCAGTTCGTTGATGACCGGAAACACCTCGTGATTCCAGTCGGCGCCCTGCCGGTCGTGCGCTTCCTGCTCGCGCTCGACGATCCAGCGATCCTCGCGGAAGATCCGCTCGGTGAACCAGACGAGCAGAGGCCACGCGAGATCGAGCGCGAACGGGATGCCAGGCTTGTGGATCGACAGCAGTCCGAACGTGCGATTGGTTCGCTGCTCCGCATCGAGCGGCACATAGACGATCCACAGGTCCATCACGAGCGTGCCTTCGCTCGAGCGGATCTGCAGCGTCTGGTACGGGTAGCCGGTGCGCACCGTCATCACGCTTTTGTCGGCCTGGTCGCCGGGCTTCTTGCTCGAGCCGAACACGAGCGCCTCGCCGACCGGCTGCTTGCCTTCCATGCGCGCGAACGTGTAATCGACCTCGACCCAGTCGTCGCCGCGACGCCGGCCGAGTGCGCGCGCCCGCATCTGCCCCATCTGCTTGCGATGCAGGAACTGATGGTTCATGTCCATCAGGTTCTCGTGCATGAACGAGTAGTGGCACTTGACCTCGCGGCCGAAGCGGCGCGTCTTGAATGCACGGTCGTCCGCCGATTCGAGCGCGGGAAACGGGCGTTCGTCGGCGAGCGTCGCATCGCCGGGGAACACGAAGATCACCCCGTGCGCCTCGCGGCACGGATAGGCGCGCACGCCGTTGGGCAAACGCTCGCGGCCGAGGTAGGGCACGTCGACGCAGCGGCCGCTGTCGCACGCGTAGGTCCAGCCGTGGTAACAGCAGCGCAGCGTTTCGCCGCTCACGACGCCCGCATGCAGCGGCACCTGGCGGTGCGCGCAACGATCTTCGAGCGCGTACACGGCGCCGGATTCGGTCCGCACGAGCACGATCGGATCGCCGGCGAAGCGCACGCCGAGCGTCTTGCCGCGCTTCAGTTCGCGCGACCACGCGAGCGGATACCAGTGATCGGGATGGATGGGCACGCGGCGCAGGTCGCGCACGACCGCGCCGGTGGACGGTTCTTCAAGGGTGCCGCTGTCAGACAAAGGCACTGCGCGCATGCGTGACGCCTCCTGGCTGGACGGAAGGTCCGGACGCCGCAACACGCGGCGTGGCTTGGGAGAAGTCTACGCGAAGTTGCACCGCATGGCGGACGCGATGCGGGTTTGCACCGGCACGGCGGGTGCGGTTTGTTTGATGCGGCGCAATCCGCGGCACGGGCGGCGCGCGCGGCATGCGAGGCCGCCCGGCCTCGGCCGCGCAACGGGCCGCAGCCCGTCACGCGGCCGGTTGCCGGTCACGAGCGTGCGTCGCGCCACAGCACCGGGTCGGCGCGGTACAGCGCCGGGAAGTAGTGTTTCAGCCCGGCGACCTTCGGCAGGTCGTTGAACGCGATGTACGGCGCGTCGGGATGCAGTTCGAGGTAGTTCTGGTGATAGGCCTCGGCCGGGTAGAACCCCTTGTAGGCCTCGATACGCGTGACGACCGGCGCCGGAAACGCGTGCGCGGTGCCGAGCTGCGCGATGTACGCGGTCGCGACCGCGCGTTGCTGCGCGGTGGTCGGGAAGATCGCCGACCGGTACTGCGATCCTTCGTCGGGGCCTTGCCGGTTGAGCTGGGTCGGATCGTGCGCGACCGAGAAGAACACCTGCAGCAGCCGTCCGTAGGTGATCTGCGTCGGGTCGTAGACGATGCGTACCGATTCCGCGTGCCCCGTCAGCCCGGACCCGACGAGTGCGTAGTGCGCGGTTTCGGACGCGCCGCCAGCATAACCGGCCGTGACCTGCTTCACGCCCTTCACGTGCTCGAACACGCCCTGCACGCCCCAGAAACAGCCGCCGGCAAGCACGGCCGTCTCGTCGTGCGATGCGCCGGGCGTTTCGTCGAGGGTCGGCGCGGGCACGGTGCGCATCGGTTCGGCGGAGTTGACGATGCGCTGGTAGCCGAACACGGCGGCGGCCGCGACGGCGAGGGCGCCGATGCGGCGCAGCATCGCTGTGCGCCGTCGTGGCGTGGCGGCGCGGGTGGGTGTCGGGTTCATCGTTGGCTCCTTCGGAATGCGTTGGGGAAGACGGCGGTCGGGTGTCGCATTGGTGCGCGCTCAACCGAACGTGAATGCGTACGCATCGACGCCCGGATCGAGAAATTCGATCGCGAACGTGCGATCGGCGATCGCGCCGGGCTGACGGACGAGCTGGTACAGGCGCTGGCCGGTGACCGTGCCGTAGCCCTGCGCATCGACGTCGGCGCCGTGTGCGGCACCGGGCGCCGCGCCGTCGAGCGTCACGCGAAAGCGCACCGGCTTGCCGTCCGCACCCGGGCCGAGCACGAGGTGCAGGTCGCGCGCATGGAAGCGGTAGACGATCCGGCCGGACGGCGCGGCGAGCGACGCGCGCTCGGCGCCGACCTGCCAGGTGCCCGCGAAGCCCCAGTCGTTCAGGTCGGGGTGCGCGGGCGCGTCGTAGCGGTGTGCCGTGTCGCGCACCACGCCGCCCGGCGACGTGAAGTCGTCCGCGCGCGCATAGCCGACATAGGTTTCGGGCGAGCGGACATCGGCGCTGTCGGCCGCCGCGAGCGCGCCTTTCGCGGGCGCGCCGGCGAGCCCGAGCGGCACGTTCAGCGCTTCCGGGTGGCCGGCTTCGGCGAGCAGCGACTGGATCGCGCGTTCCGATTGCGCGTATTCGCCTTCGCCGAAGTGATGGCGGCGCACGCGTCCCTGCGCGTCGACGAAGTAGTGCGCGGGCCAGTATTCGTTGCTGAACGCGCGCCAGATCGTGTAGTGGTTGTCGATCGCGACAGGGAAGTCGATGCCGAGGTCGTGCACGGCCTTCTTCACGTTGCCGATGTCGCGCTCGAACGCGAACTCCGGTGCGTGCACGCCGATTACGACGAGACCGTACGGCGCGTACTTGCGTGCCCAGGCCGTCGTGTACGGCAGCGTGCGCAGGCAGTTGATGCACGAATAGGTCCAGAAGTCGACGAGCACGACCTTGCCGCGCAGGCCGGCCGCGGTCAGCGGCGGCGAATTCAGCCACTGCACGGCGCCGTCGAGCGACGGCAGCGTGCCTTCGACGGGCAGCGCGGCCGGCGCCTGCGGCGCGGGCGTGACCTCGGCCGCGCGCATCATCGCGCCGCCGGGCTGCGCGGCATCGGCCGTGGCGGCCATCATCGCGCCGTCCGAACCGTTCGCGGTGCGGTCTGCCGGGCCGTCCGCCGGCGAGCCCGTCGCGGTCATCGCCGCCGGCGCGCCGTTCGAGCGCCCGCCGAGCCGGTCGACGAGCTTCGCCTCGAGGCCGCCCGTCGTGACGGTCGACAGCTGCGCGAGCGCCCCCGTATCGAGGCCGAGCGCGATCGCGGCGACGCCCGCCAGCAGCGCGGCGCCGATCCCGCGCTTGATCCATTCGCCCGCGCCGAGCGAGCGCTTCATCGCGGCGAACACCTTGCCGCCGATCACGAGCGCCACGCCGAGCGACGTCGCCGCGCCGGCCGCGTACGCCACGAGCAGCAGCGTGGTGCCGACGCTCGCGCCGCGCAGCGCGGCGCCGGTCAGCACCAGCCCGAGGATCGGGCCGGCGCACGGCGCCCACAGCAGACCGGTGGCGACGCCGAGCACCAGCGACGGCAGCGGGCCGGCCGGGCGGCCGTCGCGCTGCGCGAGGCCGGTGAGGCGGTTGCCTGCGGCGACGAGCGGGCGCGTCAGGTGTTCGGCGAGGCGCGGCATCAGCAGCGTCAGGCCGAATACCGCGAGCAGCACGATGGCGGCCCAGCGGCCGGCTTGGTTGGCCTGCGCGACCCAGCCACCGCCGACGGCGGCGAGCGTGGCAACGACGGCGAACGTCAGCGCCATGCCAGCCAGCAGCGGCAGGCCGGTGCGCACGAACGGCTGGTCGGCGCGCGCGAAGACGAATGGCAGCACGGGCAGGATGCACGGGCTCAGGATCGTGAGCACGCCGCCGAGATAGGCGAGGACGATGAGCAGCATGATGCGTTCTCCAGTCGGTCGGGAGTGGGGCCGGATCAGGCGGCGGCCGGGTGGAAGGCGAGTGCGAGCCCGTTCATGCAGTAGCGCAGGCCGGTGGGCGGCGGGCCGTCGTCGAACACGTGGCCGAGATGGCCGCCGCAGCGGCGGCAGTGCACTTCGGTGCGGACCATCCCGAACGACGTGTCGGCGTCGGTCGCGACCGCGTGGTCGAGCGGCTTCCAGAAGCTCGGCCAGCCCGTGTGGCTGTCGAACTTGGTGGCCGACGAGAACAGCGCGAGGCCGCAGCCCGCGCACGCGAACGTGCCGGGGCGGTGCTCGTCGTTCAGCGGGCTGCTGTACGGCCGCTCGGTGCCGGCGTCGCGCAGGATCGCGTACTGGGCGGGCGTGAGCCGGCGATGCCATTCGGCGTCGCTGAGGGTGACCTCGTATGGCGCGGCCATCTTCGGCGCAGCCGTCGACGCGGCGAATGCGCGGCCGACCAGTGCGCGGCGGCCGGCCGACGACAGCGCCGCGAGCGTGGCGAGGCCGGTGGCGCCGGCGAACAGCAGCAGATGTCTGCGGGTGGGCATGATGGGCTCCTGGAAGCAGGTCCTGAAAACATGCGCCTATCGTAGACAGCGGCCGGTGTCGAAGTCCTCACGGAAAGTTAAAGGAATTGTGATTACTTTCCGGGTGTTCCGGTCAGTTCCGCAGAAACCCGTCAGAGCCCCGTCTGACAAGGGTTTTCGGGAAATTGGTGGTCCGCCCACTTCCGCGGAAATCCCGCACGAGCCGCAACTTTTTAGTGTCTTTTTAGTGTTCGTGGCGTGGGGTAGGCTCTGCTTAGGATGCGCGAGCCGACCTGATGACGCAAGCAAAGGAGGGTGATCATGGGTGCACTGACGGTCAGGCAAATCGAAGCTGCGAGGGCGACTGGAAAGCGGTATTTCCTGTCGGATGGGCGTGGACTGTTCCTGCGCGTCGGTCCGGCCGGCGGGAAGACCTGGTTTGTTCGCGTCAGCATCAATGGCAGGCAGTTCGACAAGCCGCTCGGCAAGGCGTGGGCACGCTCGACGACGGACGCGCAGTTGTCCCTCGAGGATGCACGCGTCGCAGCGGCGACGATTCGTTCACAAGCGCGTGACGGTGTGGACTATCTCGAAGTGAAGAAGCGTGAACGCCAGGCCAAGGTTGAAAAAGCGGCGATGGCGGACCTCACGTTCGGCGACTTATTCGATGCGTGGTTCGCGACCATCAACAAGAAGCGTGGCAAGAAAGGCCGAAAGGATGGCGGAAAGTCGCTTCGAGGGGCGATGGAAAAACATGTGCTGCCGTCTCTCCGTGCACACAGGATCGCAGGCGTGTTTGCGTCGAACGTTCTGCCGCTGCCTACCGCGATTTCCGATGTGGGACACAACCGCCAAGCGGTCGAGATGTTGATAACGATCAAGCAAATGATTCGATGGGGTGAACGTAACCAGCCGTGGAAGCGCTTGCTTATCGATTGTGATGTGCTCGCGCTTGCGAAAGAGGATGTCGTTTCAGGTGATTACGACCCGGTGCGCGGCAATGAGCGCAACCGGACGCTCACGGACGACGAAATCCGGTTACTCGGTGAACTGATTCCGGCCGCGCGGCTTCCACGTTCTATTGTGTCGGCGGTATGGGTGATGCTCGCGTGTGGAACACGCGTCGGCGAAACGCTCCTGACGCGTTGGACCGACCTTGACTTCAAAGCACGGACATGGACGATTCCAAAGGAACAGACGAAGTCGAGCGCGGCGATCACGATTCAACTGTCCGATTTCGTTCTCGCACAGTTTGCAGCGCAGCAGATCGTGCGCGCCGGCATACCCGAAGGCGATGCACGCTGCGAATACGTGTTTCCGTCGGAAAATGGCAAGCTGCCCCACGTCAGTATTCATACGGCCTGCGGGGCGATCCGTGACCGGCAACGCCCAAAGGATGCACCGACAGAAGGCCGTACAAGGGCAACCGATGCGCTCACTGTCCCGGGAGGCCAATGGAAATGTCATGACCTGCGCCGGACGTGCGGGACCATGATGCAGTCGCTCGGTATCCCGGAAAGCATCGTGCATCGATGCCTGAACCACGCGCGCAACGATCCGCTTGATCGGATTTATCTGCAGTTCGACTACGATGTGCAGATGCGCGACGCATGGCGGCGATGGGGCGCCCGTCTGTCAGAATTGCTTGGCACGAGTACGGAAAACGTACGGTTTCTGTTCGCGCCGTAATTTGGGAGCGTTTCCCTGCAGAGAGAAGAGGGAATACGTAACCTTAACAATAAGAATTATCAGGGTTACATTGACCTGCTCCCCGCGTGTGGAAAACTCTGCAACTGCGGGGGTTACCTGGTGGGTCTCTGCGAGCGATGGTTGTAGTCTGCTACCTTGGTGCACATCATTACTTCGAAGAAAACGAATAGCGGAAATTTCGGACTTGTCCCCGCTCGTCCGAACTGATCCGACTGCATCCATAAGTCATTGAATTTTAATGACTATTCCGCGTCGCGTGGTGCCTCGGTTAGCGCATTGGCGCTTGCCTACGCGTGCCTAAACTTGTCGCATCGGCGTAGGTTTATGTGATGTAGCGCAGAAAACCTACGCCGAGTATGCTTCTCTCGAGAAAACCTACGCCGAGGGAAGAATGCGGTTCGATGCACGTGTCGCGGCCAAGCTGCCGAGTGGCGAGCACCTGACCTTTGAGGGGTTTCCGGGGTTACGCCTCCAGGCGTCGACGAGCCGCAAGTCGTGGACGTATCGTTACAAGTCGCCGGTCGACGGCCACATGCGACAGGTAAAGCTCGGCGAATGGCCGGCGATGGCGTTTGCCGCCGCAATCGCAGCGTGGGAAAAGAGTCGTGTCGAACGCGATTCTGGCACTGAGCTTTCAGCGCTTCGCCGAAAGCGAGATAAAGCGATTGCTCGCCCGTCACCGGCCGACTACTCAGTCGGACAGGTGTGTCGCGACTATCTCGAAGGGTATGTAGAAGTAAATCGGAAGACCAAGGGAGCGGTTGAGGTCGCACGTATATTCAAGGCGATGTTGGGGCCTATTGCAGATGTGAGCGCAGCGGCTATCACACGCGCCCAGGCATTCGACTTACTCGACTCGTATCGGTCAACGCCTATGCTTGCGGCGCGCCTTCGTATGGAGCTTGGCTGTGCCTGGCACTACGCGCTTGATGCCGGGCGCCTTCCCGAAAATACGCCGAACTGGTGGCGGGAAGTGCTGCGGGGGCGATTGAAGAGCAAAGGGCGCAAGGTCGAGGGGAAATACACGGGGACACAGAAGCGGGTGCTCTCGCCGGACGAACTCGGCACATTGATCCGATGGATGCCGAACTTCAGTTTGACTGTCGCTGATGCGTTGACGCTCTATCTTTGGACCGGTACGCGGGGCGGCGAAATTGTCGCTATGGAGCGTACCGAGATAACAGAGGAAGACGACGGTTTCTGGTGGACCATTCCGAAGGAAAAGACTAAGGGATTGCATAACGAGAGAGCGACAGATCTACGCGTGCCGCTCATAGGGCGTGCTGAGGTCGTTGTGCGACGACGTCTCGATCAGGCCAAGGGAGCCTTTCTGTTTGAATCGTCGCGCGGATCATCGATGGACCAAACCGTGGTCCAGCACGGCGTCTACTATCATCAGCCATATTGCAAGATCGCGCCGAAGCATGAGCGGCTGCGTTTACCCGTCACGCATTGGTCAGCTCATGACCTTCGACGCACAACGCGGACGTTGCTTGCGACGCTGGGATGCCCAAATGATATCGCCGAGGTCGTCCTCGGGCATGTACAGCCTGGAATCATCGGCATCTATAACCGTCATACCTATGACAAGGAACGGCGCGAATGGCTCACGCAGCTATCACATCGTCTCGAAGCGATCGCGGCGACGTATCCTGCGAAGAAGCAAATCGCCGGTGCTGCTTGATCGAACTTCATTGAGCTTCAAATAAGAAAGATCGACCGCAGAGGACAGCTCGGTAAGGATTTTTGATTCAACTTCTTTTGGGAAAGGATTGCTTTGGAACTTCGAGGAAATCCGTCTTCCGATCGGTGCACCGCCAAACGGAATGTTGTTCCTAGTAGTGCGCTTGCCCCGTTCGGCAAATTCCTACTAAATTCGAATGTACGTGTTCGATCGCAAGTACGAAGTGCTCTCGAAATTTCATTGACTCCCCGGTTGTTCATGTTCGCAATGCCTCTCTGCGGAAAAGGAGTCGACGGGAACAGATGAAAGGTGAAGTCGAGATGAAGATCTGTTTCTCTTTGAAGGAAGTAGTCGCGGCGCTCTCGCTATCACCGGCGACTGTACAGAAACTCGTACGCGAGAATGCCTTCCCTAAGCCGCGATTACTATCAGGCCGGAGGGTAGGATGGCTCACACATGAAGTTCAGAAGTGGGCTGACGCTCGTCCGGTTGCCGACCTGCTGCCGCCTGAGAATTCCGGTGTTAGGAAGCGGCCAGCTCCTTAAGCCGATCGCCTGGCTGCGTGAGCCATTCTGTGCCAGCCCTCACCTCCATCAGTGGTGCTGGCCTTCGCCTCAAGGCTTCTCATCGGTCGAGTCACTGATATTGCTTTGGCTGGGTACAAACATGAAAAAATGGAGGTCTCGTCTGCACGATAGCCGTTGATTTGCTAGGCTCCGGCGTTCCACATCGCGATGGTTCCTTGGTGGTCGAGCATGTATATAGCGTAATCGGTGATCGGTTTGACGGCCGCCTGAAATTCCATCTCGGCAAGGTTTGGGGGCCACGCGATGACAACTGAATACCTTGGCTCAATGCTTGTGCTTGATGCGGGCGGCAACATCATTCTGGATTCTGCCAACGACGTGCCGCGTCAAGACAATTTCTCGGATCGCAAGTACTTCACCGTGCATCGTGACAACCCAAGCGTAGGACTCTATATCAGCAACCCGTTTGCGTTGCACTGCGTGGCGGATCGCTCAGCATCGCGCTCACGCGAAGAGTTTCAAACCCAGACGGCTCGTTTGCCTGAATCGCGCTCATTGCGATCAACCTCGAGTATTTCCGTCAGCTGTTTGCCGGTCTGTCGCTCGGGCAGTATGGCTCGATGTCGCTGATCGGAAATGACGACATCATTGAGATGCGTCATCCATACTACGTGCGCATCATCGGCCGCAACATTAGTAAAGCTGCGACTTACCAGTTGAATGTGAACCCGGTCCCGACGTGTGGGCGGCGGCAGGTGCCGGGCATTGACACGCGTGGCATCGCTAGCGCAAACGGCAGTCGCTATCCACTGCCAAGCCACGCGCGCCGCCGAGTTGCTGGAAGAAGCGTTCGCCCGCTACGGACTGCCGGACATCGTGAACACCGATCAGGGTAGCCAGTTCACGGCGGGCGCGTTCACCGAGGCGATGCTGAGCCGGGGCGTGCGGCTGTCGATGGACGGCAAGGGAAGCTGGCGCGACAACGTGTTCGTCGAGCGAGTCTGGCGCAGCATCAAGTACGAGGAGGTCCATCTGAAGGCATACGAGTCGGTCAGCCATGCCCGGCATTCCATCGGCGATTACATTGACCTGTACAACCGGAAACGGCCCCATTCAAGCCTGGCTGATCAAACGCCGGATGAAGCATACTTCGCGACGCTGCCTGCGATTAAATCGGCAGCATGACTGCCGCGGATGTTCCACTTAAAAATCTCAGAAACCTGTCCGAACGAGCGAGGCCACCATCTCGATGGGATGCGCAGCAACGTCCGGCGTACAGGATCCCGAATTTGATCCAGGAGACGGAAACACCACCTCCAGTGTTTCAAATTACAGAAGTCCGCCGCTCATTTGAACCATGAAACGATCATCATAGCTGCAGCTAGTGAATTCAATGCTGCTTGCAGCAGGTTTCCGGCATTCAATCTTCGGCGTTGCTCTCGTAAGTGAACGTCATCGTCACGTTCGGCTGCCCTTATGCTTTTGTAAATCGGGAGCTTGACGAGTTTTGATATGAGTCCACCTGCCAGCCATAGCGCGAGTCCTGCGCTGATCCAGCGATTTCCAAATCCATAAAAGTAGTAATAGGGAATAGCGCCGATCAGCGGGACGTTCAGGGCAATGATCATGAACGGCGATTTGGTTGAGTGTCGTACCAGGGATCCTACGAAGTCTTTGAAGGTCGCTGCGTCCATGTCGTTCATGACATGCCGAAGCACGCCAGCAATGAAAATCAAGAGCGTCGCGTTCACGACCATGGACGCTAGTAGCAGGACCTCAGCCAGCGCTTGGTTCATTTTTGATCCTCTAAGCGGATAGTTCGAACGGGGCGCTCGCCGAGCAGGCCACGTATCGGGTTGATCAGCGCGATTCGGTGGCGCGGTAGAAAAGCGTGCATGCAGTGTACCGCCTGGATGGCCTGTTGCTCGACCGATTTCCGGCATGAAGCGCATCGTGGGTCGGCTGGCAGCTTCGACTACCGCCTCTGCATCGTTGCGATCGTTCTTACTTGTCTTGACGAACGGTACAGCATATTGCGGACTGATTTGCCGAACTTCGGTCCGATCGACTGCAAACACCTCGCCCAGTGATGGGCAGTCGTGCATGCTTCCATGACAACCATTTTGGAGTTCAATGTGCGCGCGGTTTCGGAGAAGAAGCTCCGTGAGACCTTCGATCGATGCACGACACGGCCTCAACAATCCGCGCCGTGGAGCTGGAAGGTCTGCTTTGCAAGATCGATGCCGAGAACGTCGATTTCCATGATGAACTTCCGCACGTCTGGGTGAGTGCGTCAGTGTCCCCCGAAGGGAGGCGCCGGGTCCATACATGCACTAAAAGGACGATTACCCCTCGCGGCAAAGGCCACTCACCCTGGATTCGAAGGCACGGCAAATAGCCATCTGAAATGGCCGACTGTCGAGTTGCCCGTGCCCCTCGACCGCATTTTCGATGTTGACGCCGTGATCGTTACTCATACTCATCTCGATCGCTGGAATGATGCGGCCAAGTCCCTGATCCCAAAAAGGGTCTTCCGGTATTTGTGCAGCATGATCAAGATGCCGACATCGTGAAGGCTTCGGGATTCACGGATGTCCGCGTGCTCACGGACAACACGTCGTTCAGCGGACTCACGCCCATTAAGACACCCGGTCAGCACGGGTCGGACGAAGCGATTCACGCTATTGGCGATCTGCTGGGTCAGGCGAGTGCTGTTGTCTTCAAGCATCCCGCAGAAAAGACGCTGTATCTGGCGGGAGACACTGTCTGCAATCAATACGTTGAAAGCTGCCTGTGAACCTATCAGCCCGATGCCATCATCCAGATGGTGACCTCACTCGTTCGGATAGGTTTCTGAGATTTTTAAGTGGAACGTCCGAGGCAGTCATGCTGCCGACTTAATCGCAGGCAGCATCGCGAAGTATGCCTCATCCGGCGTCTGATCCGCCAGGCTCGAATGGGGCCGTTTCCGATGGTACAACTCGATGTAATCACCGATGGAGCGCCGGGCATGGCTGACCGACTCGTAGGCCTTCAGGTAGCCCGCGCTTGGCATTGCCGTGTGCTCGAACGCCATACATGTGCCCGTGCGTCCAGTTTCTATGCGCGCGATACGGATCCATCGGGGTCTATCGAGCGGGTTATTGCACTGGCATCAACTTGCATCACATCGGTGGATTCGCCCAACCGGCCGGCCGCGGTGTCGCAGAGCCGTCGGTCACGGTCGCCAGCAGGTCCACGTCCTGCGGCGAGAAGATGCAGTACGTGGCGACGCCCTCGGGCGCGTAGCCGAGCGCCTCGCCCGCGCTCACGCGTGTCCCGTGCCACGCGTCGCAGTCAGGCCGTGGGCCGAACCGGTGCGAATACGCGAAGCGTGCGCCCGTTTCGCCGAGATCCTTCGTCTGATAGCAGATGCGGCGCGTGGCGCGCGCCAGAGCCGAAATGATCGCGCTCGTGTAGGCGCCGTGCAGGTCGATCACCGCATCGTAGCGGTGCCTCCGCCGTGCGCCTATCGACGCCGAGATCGCCTTCAGGTTGCCGCGATTGCGCAGCTTCTTGAAACGGCGCAGCGGCGCGCAGAGCACGTGGCTCACGCCCAGGTGCCAGCGCACGACCTCCGCGCACGACTCGCCCACTGCCCAATCGACCGTCACGCCCGGAAAAGCACGATGGAGGTCCGCGACGACTGGCGACGTCACTTTCACGATCAAAATGCGCTTCATTGCAATCATAATTTTTGCGGGCTGTGTCACATAATGGATACATTGAACTCGCCGTCCGCGAGGTCAGAACGCCGCCGATGATGTTGTCGCTCGCTGGGCCGGGCGAGCGCAGGGCGATTCCGACCCCGACGGGACCGTTTGACGTCGGGACAGGTTTCGCGCGTTAGTGTAGCTGGCACGATGTTGTTGGCCCCATCGGTCGGCTCTGGCCCGGTTTAACGAGTTCGTGTCTACGCGAAGCTGCGTTCTTCCAGCGCGAAGTTCAGTGTTTGCGGCGTCCACGCAGTCAAAATGATCGCTAGCACACTGATTTCACCGTCAGCGAGGTGTCCGTCCGCTGACGCGACGGCTAGGCACATCTCGATGATCCTCACCCGCAGATCGGGATCGTGGATTTCCGCGAGCAGCGTCTCGAGCGTAGCTTGATTGAGATGGCCGGACATCGTGCTCGACGAAACATGGCCGACCTCCCGGTTCTCACATACGGTCTGGATAATTTGTGCAAATTCGGTCGACTCGATCCCGAGTCTGCAATTGATCTCGAGCTCCTCTAGAAGCCGTTCATCGCTGGGATCGATGTGTCCGTCCGCAATTAGCACCAGCGCAACGATGCGTACGGCCGTCTGGGCGCTGTCGCGGGGGCGGGTTCTCATTCTGTCGTTCCTTTGCGGAATCATTCCGCGTAGTTGAAGAATTGACAGTTTCGAGGGTCTGGACGATCGGAAAAATTAGTTAATTTTGTACGAAAGCTTCGTGAAAACTGAAGTGATACGGTTGGCTTCGAGAAGGATTCGAGCCCAAGCCTTGATGGCGAACCCCACGCGGAAACAAGGCGGACCAGAAGTGACTGGTAGCGTTACAGGGCCAGCTGCAGCGACAACCTCCGCTCATCGATGTCCGTGGGGAATGGAGCGGGCGAAAGGCGGAACGAGCGCGGAAGTTGGACGTGCATCCCTCGTAAGATGCGTCGCTTGGAGTGACTTGGCGTTGTCCAAATTCTCCTGTCACGCCCGAATCCCTGAGGTTCTTGGTAATCAGGAACTAAGCGCCGCAGGCCTCTTGCTGCAGGTTTGAATCGTGGCTCGCGAACAGCGCTGTGTTGCGCCACATACGTTCGATGAGCGCATCGCCCACTGCAAGGATCGCTCAGACATATCCTAGCGGGCTCATCTTCCACGGCGCGGTCTACCAGTCTAGAAACAATTCGTCGAGACCGCTTGGGAGAAGTGCCAGTGGAGTGGGCCACGCCTCTGGTTAGCCAGGCGCGAGCAGCACTCGAGTCACCAAGCCTTCTCCGTGTTCGTCGTTGTCGAAATGGCTGGTTGCCCGATACGGCGCTATTGGGGCGTTGACATAGGCCTTCGCGATGTCGCGCCTGGTGACGACTCTAGTGCGCGGCAAGTGACCCCATTATTCTTCCAAAGTTTCCCCACTTGCGGACAATGCCGCCCCGTGACGTGGCAATTTACCTTCGCAAACGGTGAAAACTTTATTTTGATCTACGGGTGCCGGGGTTGCGGCAGCGAGCTGTTGCACGATGAGCGTCGGAGCGGAATTGCTAAAAGATTCCGAATTGTGGGATATGTGCATCATGCTGAATGCAAGTTGGAAGTTGTTGAGGGCAGGAGATTATTGAAAATTCGGCATAAATAAAGGGTAAACGTTAGTCTATCTGGGATGGGGGTTGCGGTTTGATGGATTTGACAAATCCCGCATGACGGGACTAAAGTCAACTTCACTTCATTCAAACCGTCGAGCGGCCGCATGAACATCCCACAGTTGGACACCGATACCGGAACACGAAGCGGCGCGAGCGTCGTGCTCGAGACGGCGCGCGACGCCGGCGTCGACGTCTGTTTCGCCAATCCCGGCACCACCGAGATGCCGTTCGTCGGCGCGCTCGACACCGTGGCGGGCGTGCGCTCGATCCTCGGGCTGTTCGAGGGCGTTTGCACGGGCGCCGCGGACGGCTACGGCCGCATGGCCGGCAAACCGGCGATGACGCTGCTGCATCTCGGGCCCGGCCACGCGAACGGCGTCGCCAACCTGCACAACGCGCGCCGCGCCCGCACGCCGATCCTGAACATCGTCGGCGATCACACCCGCGACCACCTGAAGTACGACGCGCCGCTCACGTCCGATATCGAGTCACTCGCGCGCCCGGTGTCGGTGTGGTACCGCAGCGTGGCGCGCGACATGGATCTCGCAACCGATACGGCCGACGCGATCTCTGCCGCGATGGGCGCGCAGCGCGGCGTCGCGACGCTCGTGCTGCCGGTCGATCTGCAGTCGGCGAAGGTGCACGACGCGGCGTCGCCCGCCGTCGTTCGCCCGGCCGCGGTGTCGTTCGATCGCGCACGGGTCGAGCGGGTCGCCGATCTGCTGCTCAGTGTCCATCGCGCGGTGCTGTTGATGGGCGGCCGCGCGCTGTCGGCGCGCGGGCAGCGCGCGGCGGCGCGCATCGCGGCGGCGACCGGCGCGACCTGCTTCAGCGAAACCTTCCCGGCGCACGCGGAGCGCGGCGGCGGCCTGCCGGACATCGACCGCCTGCCTTATTTCCCCGAGCCGGCGCTGGCCGCGCTGGCCGACCGGCGCGTGGTGCTGGCGGGCGCGCTCGCACCCGTCACCTACTTCGGCTACGAAGGCATTCCGGGCGAACTCGCGCGTCCCGAGGACATCGTCACACTGGCCGAACCGGGCGACGCGGCGGACGAAGCACTGGAAGCGCTGGCCGATCGTATCGGCGCACCGGGCAACGCAGGCGGCGTGCGGGTCGAGCGTTGGGATGTGGAGGAAGGGCCGTTGACACCGCAGGCCGTCGGCCGCGTGCTGGCGAATGCATTGCCCGACGACGCGATCGTGTCGATCGAGGGCGGCACGTGCGGTTATCCGTTCGTGACCGCGTCGGCGCGCGCGCGCCGTCACACGATCCTCACGAATACGGGCGGCGCGATCGGCCAGGGCTTGCCGGTGGCGCTCGGCGCCGCGGTCGCGTGCCCGGAACGCCGCGTATTCGCGCTGCAGTCCGACGGCAGCGCGCAGTACACGATCCAGGCGCTGTGGACGATGGCGCGCGAGCGTTTGCCGATCGTCATGCTGATCGCATCGAACCGGCGCTACGGCATCCTGCAGACCGAACTCGCGCGCAGCGGCCTGCCGGCCGACACGCCGCATGCCAGCCGCCTGACGCTGCTGGACGATCCGCCGATCGACTGGCTCGCGCTGTCGCGCGGCTACGGCGTGCCAGCCGAGCGCGCGAGCACCGTGCAAGCGTTGTCGCAAGCGCTCGATGCCGCGCTCGCCCACGCCGACGGGCCGAGGCTCATCGAAATGTGCCTGTCCTGATCGCGCAACCCGCTGTTCCCTTCAATCCCGACTCTCACCTTTCATCGCTATGGATCTGCAACTCCACGGAAAAGCCGCGTTCATCACCGGCGGCAGCATGGGCATCGGCAAGGCGGTCGCGCTCGAGCTGGCCCGCGAAGGCGTCAACGTCACGATTGCCGCGCGACGCATGGAACACCTCGAAGCGGCCGCCGCCGAGATTCGCGCGGCGCTCGCGCCGCTGGGCAACGCGGCCGGGGCCATTCTGCCCGTCACGGTGGACACGACCGACATGGCGTCCGTCGAAGCGGCGATGGCCGCGAGCGTCGAGCGCTTCGGCCGGCTCGACATCCTGCTGAACGGCGCCGCGCATCCGGGCGGCCTCGTGCGGGCGGAGCTAGAACACGCCGACCCGCAGGGGCTGCTGCAGGACATCGATATCAAGGTGGTCGGCTACCTGCGTTGCGCGAAGGCGGCCGCGCCCTACATGCGGCGCCACGGCTTCGGCCGGATCGTCAATATCGGCGGCCTGACGGGCCGCGGCAGCAAGCAGCTGTCCGGCATGCGCAACGTGGCGATCGTGCACCTGACCAAGACGCTGTCCGACCAGCTCGGCCCGTTCGGCATCACGGTCAACACGATTCACCCGGGCGTCGTCGAGACGCCGCACATCCACGAACTCTACGAGAAAGAGGCGCAGAAGCAGGGGCTCACGGCCGCGGAGGTCGAGGCGAACTACGTGAAGGTCACGCCGATCCGGCGCGTGCTGCAGCCGGAAGAAATGGGGTGGATCGTCGCGTTTCTCGCGTCGCCGAAATCCGCCTCGATCACCGGCGAGTCGATCGGCTGCGACGGTGGGCTCACGCGCGGCATTTTTCTCTGACACAAGGAGCATTTCATGACCGCAACCGTACTGGTCGCCACGGCCGGGCAAGGAATCCTGCGCTCGAACGACGACGGCAAGACCTGGCATCGCCTCGGGCTCGCCGAACCGATCGAGTTCGACGGCATCGTGCGCGCGCTCGCGGTGGACCCCGCGACACCGTCGCGCGTCTATGCCGGCGCCGATTCGGGGCTGTCCATCAGCGAGGACGGCGGCGCGCACTGGTTTCGGCCCGACAACCTGCTGAACGGGCAGACGGTCTGGTCCATCGCGATCGATCCGGCGAACCCGGCGGTGCTCTATGCGGGCACCGGCGCACCGTCGCGCGCCGCGCTGTACAAGTCGAGCGACGCGGGCGTGACTTGGGAGAGAACGGCCCCCGAGTTCCCCGAGTTCTGCTCGGGCGTCAATCGCCCGAGGCTGCTGACGATCTGCGTGGATCCGGACGACACCCGCAACGTCTGGTACGGCGTGGAGGAGGGCGGCGCATGGCGCAGCCGCGATGCCGGCGCGAGCTGGACGCGCGTGGACGGCCCCGGCACGGCAATCCGCAACAGCGACATTCATGCGATCGCCGTGCTGTCCGCCACGCCGGACCGGCCGAAGACCACGGTACTGCTGACGGTGAACGCGGTGCACGTGAGCGACGACGACGGCCAGACGTGGGGCAGCAAGCTGTCGCGCGATCGCTTCGACGGGCTGTACTACACGCGTACGGTCGTGCAGCTGCCGACGCCGGAAGGCGACCTGCTGATGGCGATCGGCGACGGCACGCCGGGCACCCGCAGCCGCATCTACCGCTCAACCGATCGCGGCTACGCGTGGCACGAGACGGATCTGCAGACGCCGCCGAATTCCACGTTCTGGGCGTTCGGCGTCCATGCGGCCCGGCCGGAGCTCGTCTATGCGGGCACCAAGTACGGGCACCTGTTCTGTTCGCGCGACGGCGGCCGGAACTGGAGCAAGGAATGGCGCGATTTCAGCGAGATCACGGCCGTCGCGTGGACGCCGTTCGAAGCGCCGCTCGTCGCCCACGCGCAGTCGACCAATTGAGCGGAGCGAACGATGACACCGTCCGACATCCAGCAACACGCCGAGCGCGCGAACGCAAGCGGGCTGCCGCTGCCGACGCCGCACGTGCAGCGCACCCACCTGTCGCTGTTCGTGCGCGATCCCGTGCGCTCGAGCACCTGGTACGCCGAGGTGCTCGGCATGACGGAAACCGCGCGCGGCGAGCAGTGGGTGTTCATGTCCTTCGGCCAGAAGCACCATGACATCGCGCTGATTCGCGCGGCGTCCGACGCGGAGCTCGGCACGATCGGCCTGCAGCACTACGGCCTCGAAATCGCCGGCGGCCTGACCGAGTTGCGCCGCCTGTACGGCATGCTGATCCGCCGCCAAGTGCCGATCATCAAGATCACCGATCACAAGGTCGGGATCGGCGTGTATTTCACGGATCCGGACGGCAACCGCCTCGAGTTCTTTAGCGAAACCGTCACGGACGACGAAGAAGGCAAGCGCGTGCTGCACCGGTACAACGCGCCGAGCGATCCCGTGCAGCTCGATCCGCTGTTCGACTGAGGCGCCGTCTTTCATTCCCGCTTAACCGATATTTCATAGAGGATTCCTGATGAGAAAGATCGCAAATTTCGAAGGCTTTCATATCCGCAAGTGGTACACGCAGATCGAGGATTCGCTCGCGAACGAATCCGGCCAGCTCGCGGACGGCGAGCCGCTGCGCAAGATCGTGATCGCCGCGGCCGTCCATAACCCGTACGCGGGGCGCTTCAGCGAAAACCTCGACGAGCTCGTGCGGCCGTCGCCGGCGCTCGGCAAGGAGTTCGCGCGGCGCATCGAGGAACTCGCTGCGGGCCGCGCGATCGAGAGCTACGGCAAGGCGTGCCTGGTCGGCTCGGCCGGCGAGTACGAACACGGCAACGCGTTCCTCACGTCGATCTTCGCGGAGCCGATCCGTGCGGCGCTGGGTGGCGGCAAGTCGTGGGTGCCGTCGAGCGGCAAGCGCGGCCCGGTCAACACGGTGATCGACGTGCCGCTCGCGCACAAGGACGCGCTCTACGTGCGCTCGCACTACGACACGGTGACGTGCCTGTTCCCCGATGCGCCCAACGACGACGAAGTGCTGGTGATCTTCGCGTTCGCGACGCGCGGCCGCCTGCATGCGCGGCTCGGCGGCCTGAAGGCGAGCGAGATCGTCGGCCGCGACGGTCTGGTCTGAGCGCGGATGCGGGCCGGGGAGCACATGATGAATACGGCGTCCGTCAAGGATGGATGGGTCGACAGCGACGGGCTGCGGCTGCACTACGTGAGCTGGGGGCGCGACGATGCACCGGTCGTGGTGATGCTGCACGGCTTGCGCAGTTATGCGCGGACGTGGGAGCCCGTGGCCGACGCGCTGGTCGACCGCTACCGGGTCGTCGCGCTCGACCAGCGCGGGCGCGGCTGGAGCGACTGGGATCCGCGGCGCGACTATTACGCGGCGGCCTACGTGCGCGATCTCGACGCGCTGGTGCGCACGCTCGGCCTGCAGCGATTCGTGCTGGTCGGGCACTCGATGGGCGGCGCCAATGCGTTCGTCTACGCGGCGGCGCAACCGGAACGGCTCGCTGGCCTCGTGATCGAGGACATGGGCCCCGGCGCGTCGGCCGGTTCGCGGGGTTCGGAGCGCATCAAGCGCGAGCTGAAGGAAACGCCGGACGCGTTCGCGTCGTGGGACGACGCGCGCGCGTTCTGGCGACACCAGCGGCCGAATATCGCGGAATCCGCGCTCGATTCACGCCTCGCGCACTCGCTGAAAGAGGCGGCGCAGGGGCGGATCGTGTGGCGGCACGACGCCGACGGGATCGCGGCGGCGCGGCTGGCCGCGACGCCGGAGCAACTCGTCCATCTGTGGCCGCTGGTCCTCAACCTGCAGGTGCCGACGCTGCTGTTGCGCGGCGGCGAATCGGATTTCCTGGCCGCGGAAGTGGCGGCCGAAATGGCGGCCAGCGCCGGCATCGACTGGCTCGATATTCCGGGCGCGACGCACTACGTGCATGACGATCAGCCCGCCGCGTTCAACCACGCATTGCGCACCTGGCTCGATCGTCTCGACGATCCGGCGTGGCGGAGGGGAGGCTGACGCATGAAAGCGAACAATCCGGAACGTACATCAGTCGCGATCGTCGGCGCGGGGCCGAACGGTGTGGCGATGGCGAACCTGCTCGGCCTCTATGGCGTCGCGACGACGATCATCGAGAAGGCGCCGCAGATCGTCGAGTTTCCGCGCGCGGTCGGCATCGACGACGAAGCATTGCGGATGTTCCAGACTGCCGGGCTGGCCGACGAACTGAGCCGCGACATCATCCAGAACGTGCCGCTGCGCATGTACAAGGCGAACGGCGAATGCTTCGCCGACATCCGCCCGTCGATGCGCGAATTCGGCTGGTGGCGGCGCAACATCTTCATGCAGCAACTGGCCGAGCGCACGCTGCGCGACGGGCTGGCCCGTTATCCGCACGTGTCGCTGCGGACCAGCGAAGAAGTGGTCGGCGTCGAACAGGACGACGAACGCGTCACGTTGCAGGTGCGCCGCGCCGACGGGCAGTGCTACTTGCTCGAGGCCGACCACGTGGTGGCGGCCGACGGCGGGCGCAGCCCGATGCGCGAGCTGCTGAGTGTCAAGCTGGCGGGCACGACGCATCCGATCAAATGGGTCGTGGTCGACGTGAAGAACGCCGGGCTCGAGCAGCCGTGCACGGCGCTGAACTGCGACCCGCGCCGCCCGAACGTCTGCATTTACTTGCCGTTCAATTTCCGGCGCTGGGAGTTTCTCGTGTTTCCGCACGAGGACGAAGAGGCGATCGCGCGACCGGAATCGATCCGTGCGCTGATCGCGCCGTACGTCGACGACGTCGAGCGCATCGAGATCGTGCGCGCCCGGACCTATACGCACCATTCGCGCGTCGCCGAACGTTTCGTCGTCGGCCGCGTGGCGCTCGTCGGCGACGCCGCGCATCTGAGCCCGCCGTGGATCGGCCAGGGCCTGAACGCAGGCTTGCGCGACGTGGGCAATCTCGCGTGGAAGCTGGCGGGCGTCGTCAAAGGCGTGCTGCACCCCGGCGTGATCTCGACGTACGAATCGGAGCGGCGCGATCACGCGAGGGCGATGATCGACCTCGCGGACACGTTCGGCGCGATGCTGATGCCGACCAACCGGCTCGTCGCGTTCCTGCGCGATTGTTTCCTCGGGCTCGCACGGTATGCGCCGGGCCTGAAGGACTACATCCTGCAGATGCGCTTCAAGCCGATGCCGAGCTACACGCGGGGCGTCGTGTTGCCGGGGGCGCCGGACGACGCAGCCGGCAGGATGATCGCGCAGCCCGACGTCGAAACGGCCGACGGCGTGCGCCGCAAGCTCGATGACGTGCTTGGCCCGTGGTTCTCGATCGTCGGCTGGCAATGCGATCCGCAGGCGTGCCTGAGCGACGACGATCGCGCGTACTGGGTGTCGCTGGGCGCGACGTTCGTTCAGGTCAGCCGCTCGCGCAGCGGGACGGGCCGCGAACGGCGAATGGCCAGCGCCCACGGCAGCACGTGCGTCGAGGACGTCGACAACGCGCTGGCGGACTGGTTCGACCGGCATGCCGGCCCGCTCGTGGTGGTGCGCCCCGATCGCTACGTGGCGGCGCAGACGGATGCGGTGGGCATGGCCCGCGTGACCGCGGCCTTTCAGGCGTTCGCGCCGCGGCAACCGGAGGAAGCGCATGTTTGTTGAGCAACGCACCTATACGCTGGTGCCCGGCGGCGTCGCCGAATATCTGCGACTGTATGCGGAATGCGGACGCGCCGCGCAGGAGCAGGCGCTCGGCACGATGGTCGGCTGTTTCGCGACGGAAGTCGGGCCGCTGAACCAACTCGTCTATCTGTGGGCGTTCGATTCGCTGGACGATCGCGCGCGGCGCCGTGCCGTATTGATGGCCGACCCCGGGTTCAAGGCGTTTCGCGGCCAGGTCCGGCATCTGCTCGTCCGGCAGGAAAACCAGATTCTCCGGCAGGAAATCGGCGGCCTGTTGCGTGCGCCGAGCCAGGCCGCGTGATGCGATCGTCGCACCGTCCGCGCCCATCGTGCAGTCTCTACCGAGGTATCCGTCTTGATTCCGTTCACGCCGCTGACTTCCCGCATGGCACCTGATGCGCAACGCGATTACGCGCCGCTCCACCTGTATATCGATGGCCGGTTCCTGCAGGCCGACGGCCGGCGCACGCAGCCCGTTCTCGATCCGGGAACCGGCGCCGTGCTCGGCGAATTGCCGCATGCGACACCGGACGATATCGACGCCGCGGTGAACGCTGCGCATCGCGCATTCGCGGCATGGCGGCGCGAGTCGCCGCTCGCGCGCTCGGACATCCTGCGTCGTGCCGCAGCGCTCGTGCGCGAGTGTGCCGAAGCCATCGGCCGCCACATCACGATGGACCAGGGCAAGCCGCTGCGCGAGGCGATCGCCGAGGTCGTGTCGTCCGCCGAACAGCTCGAATGGCATGCGGAGGAGGGGCGTCGCACTTACGGCCGCGTCATTCCGGCGCGCTCCCCGGACGTCGCGCAGACGGTGCTGCGGGAACCGATTGGCGTGTGCGCGGCGTTCTCGCCGTGGAATTTCCCGTTCAGCCAGGCGATGCACAAGATCGCGGCCGCGTTGGCGTCGGGGTGCACGCTGGTGCTGAAAGGGCCCGAGGAATCGCCGAGCGCGATAGTTGCGCTCGCGCACATCTTCCACGATGCCGGGTTGCCCGCGGGCTGCCTGAATATCGTCTGGGGCGTGCCGGGCGAAGTGTCGACGCGGCTGATCGAGTCGCCGCTGGTGCGCAAGATCTCGTTCACCGGTTCGGTGCCGGTCGGCAAGCAATTGGCGGCACTTGCCGCGTCGCACATGAAGCGCATGACCATGGAGCTGGGCGGGCATGCGCCGGTGCTCGTCTGCGCGGACGCGGACATCGAACGCGCCGCGACGATGCTGGCCGCGTACAAGTTTCGCAATGCCGGGCAGGTGTGTGTATCGCCGACGCGGTTCTTCGTGCAGCTCCCGGTGTTCGAACGGTTCGTCGCCGCGTATCTCGACGCGGTCGGTACGATCCGCGTCGGCTACGGTCTGGAAGACGGGACCACGATGGGGCCGCTCGCGCATGCGCGACGCGTGTCCGAGATCGACGCATTCGTCGCCGATGCAAAGGCAAAAGGCGCGGAGATCGCCGCGGGCGGAACGCGCTTGCCGGGGCCGGGGCACTTTTTCGCGCCGACGGTCGTGCTGGACCCGGCGCGCGAGTCGCGCCTGATGAACGACGAGCCGTTCGGCCCGATCGTCGGGATCGTGCCATTCGACGAACTCGACGATGCGATCGCCGAGGCCAACCGCTTGCCGTTCGGCCTCGCGTCTTACGCGTTCACCGCTTCGGCGCGCAACGCGCACCGGATCGGCCGCACGCTCGAAGCCGGCATGGTCAACATCAATCACTTCGGGATGGGTCCGGCGGAGATCCCGTTCGGCGGCGTGAAGGACAGCGGTTTCGGCAGCGAGGGAGGCACGGAGACGTTCGACGGTTACCTGGTCACCAAATTCATCACGCAGATGAATTGACGGTGTGCGCGGCGTCGTTTGCGACGCCGCGCGAATGCTCAGGTGGCTGCGCCGATCTGGGCGGTGGCGTCGATCAGGAGCTTGCCGAGCACGTGCTCGTCGAACAGCGCGAAGTGTTCGGCGCGAAAGACCAGCGACAGGCTGCTGTTGATTTCGCCGCTGCTGGCGGTGCGAATCGGTGCGGCGATGCCGACGAAGCCTTCGTCGAGCTCGCCGCGCGAGATCCAGTATCCCGCGTCGGCGATCTGCTGGCAGGCGCGCCAGAACTGCGTCCAGTCGGACGCGAACTCGCCGAGTTCTGTGTTGTGCCGGTCGTGCAGGCGTTTCAGGCGCGCGCGCGACATCGCGGCCACGATCACTTTCGACGACGCGCCCTGGAACAGCGGCATGATGCGGCCGCGGCCGAAGCCCAGTTGCAGGTTCTCGGCGCCGCTTTCGTGCATCACGTTGATGATCTGCTCGTCGAACAGCGTCGACACGAGCGCATCGCCGCCGGTGACCTGAACCAGTTTCTGGATCACGGGTTTCGCGGCGGTGAGCGTCGGGTCCGACTGCCGCATGTTGTAGTCGAGATGGATGATGCGCGGGCCCAGCGTATAGCGGCCGTTGCTGCTGACGAGCAGGCCGACGGAGGCCAGTTCCTTCACGTAGCGGTAGCACGTGGTCCGCGAAAAGCCCATGAGCTCGGCGATCTCCTCGGCCGTCATCGACGTCGCGGACGAAGAGAAGACGTCGAGGATGGACAGCATTTTGGTGAGGCTCGACATGGCGTGATCCGGGATTCAGGCGGCTTGCGGCAATGGAACGAGAAGATCGGCAGAGGTTCGGGCAGCCGGGCTGCGGCACGAATGCGGCAGCGGCGACGACAGGGCCGTAGTCTAACTTAAGTCGCGCACGCGGCTACCGGATTCGCGTCAACGAAAGTGCGGGACGCAGGTCGGCAGCGGAACGGCGAATCCTGCCGCCTTCAATCGATATGGAATCCTATGTTGATGCGGCGAATCATGCCGAATCGATGCCACCTGCATGCCGGTCGGTTCGCAAGCGCATCGGCCGGAAAAATTTGATGAGGAGAAGCAGATGAAAGTGTGGTTCCGAATGTTGGCATTGTGCGGTTGCGGTGCCGTTGCACCGACGTTCGCGCAATCGAGCGTGACGCTCTACGGTTCGCTGGACACCGGCGTGACCTATACGAGCAACGTGGCGTCCGCGCCGCGCGGCGGCCGTCAGGTCGCGCTGCAGGCGGGCGTGGCGCGCAACGACGTGTGGGGCTTGACGGGCAGGGAGGATTTCGGCGGCGCCAATTTTGCTGTGTTCCGGCTCGAAAGCCAGTTCCAGACGTCGGACGGCGCGCTAACCGTGCCGGGCTCCGCGTTCAGCTCGCAAGCGTACGTCGGGCTCGGCGGCGACTGGGGCACCGTGACGCTCGGGCGCCAGTTCGATTTCGTCGGCGATCTGCTGCCGGCCTTCGCGGTCGGCGCGAACACGCCGGCCGGCCTGCTCGCATGGGGGTTGCCGGCGAATGCGTCGGCGGGCGGCGCGCTCGACAACCGCGTGTGGGGCGTTCAGGTGAACAATGCGGTGAAGTATGTGAGTCCGACCTTCGGTGGGCTGTCGTTCGGCGGCATGTGGGGATTCGGCAACGTGCCCGGCACGGTCGCGCGCAGCAGCGTGCAGAGCGCGATGTTGTCCTACACGCAGGGCGCGTTCAGCGCCGCGTTCGCTTATTTCGGCCAGCACGACGTGACTTCCGGTGGCAATCTTCGCAACTTCTCGGGCGGGGCCGGCTACAACCTCGGCCCGTTCCGCATCATCGGCATGGTGTCGGACGTACGGATCAGCGCCGCCGCACCGCTGCGGGCAACCACCTACGACGGCGGGCTGACCTATGCGCTCACGCCAGCGTTGCAGCTGGGCGGTGGTTTCCAGTACCAGCAGCGCGGCGGCGACGTCGGCTCGGCCAACCAGGTCACGCTGAGCGCCGACTATTCGCTGTCGAAGCGTACCGGCCTGTACGCGGTGTTCGCACGCGGGCACGACAGCGCCTACGGCGCCCAGATCGAAGCCGCGCTCGGCGGGGCGGCGGCAGGCTCGACGCAGACCGCGGTTCGCGTCGGCGTGCGGCATCAGTTCTGACGGTACGGGAATGCACGGGCTGCCGCGCACGCCGCGCGCCGGCCCGTGTGCCGCCACCATCAGAACCGCTGCATCATCCCGACCCGCAAGGCCAGCTGATTGCGGCCCGACGACTGCCCGGCGGTGCCGAGCACGTGCGCGAAGTCGAAGTCGGTGCCGGTGTTGCCGGTCGCATGCTGGTATGCGGCCTGGATGTAAGTCGAGGTCCGCTTGCTGAGGTCGTAGTCGAGCATCATCGACACCTGGTGCCAGCTCGGCGATGCATCGCCCGCCGCCGTCGCGACATGCGCGCGCGTGTACGTATAGGCGGCGCCGAACCAGAAGTCGGGCCGGAAGTAATACTGGCCGTTGACCTCGAAGTTGTCGAATTTCCACGCGTGCTGCGAGCCCGCCGACGGCTGGTTCGCGAAGTAGAGATTCGATTCGGGGCTGGTCACGTCGACGTGCGAATACGCGGCGGACAGCGTCAGCTTGTCGCTGAACTTGTAGGACGCGCCGGCATCGATGTTTTGCTGCGAGCGGCCGCTGAACACCGTATCGTCGCTCGACAACGCGCCGCTCGCGGTCGCGCCGCCGTGGTTAGCCTTCAGGTACGCGACGGCGGCGGAGAACGCGCCCATCTGGTACTGCACCGCGGCACTGTACACACGGTTTCTGGCGAAGCCGCCCGCTTGGTTCGCGAGGCCGTAGAGCACTTCGCCCTTGAAGCCGGCGTACGTGGGCGACACGTACTTGACGCTGTTCTGGATGCGGTAGTCCCAGTCGGCATTGTCGTTGTCGTACGGGTGGGCGCCGAAGTCGCCGAGCCAGTTTCCGGTGGCCGTGAACGTGCTCCACATGTCGAGCGTCGGATCGTACTGGCGGCCGAACGTGAGCGTGCCGAACCGGTCGGAATCGAGCCCGACGTAGGCCTGCCGGCCGAACATCCTGGACGTCACACCGAGCGCCCCCGTGCTCGCGTTGAGGCCGTTCTCGAGCTGGAACAGCGCCCTCAGCCCGCCGCCGAGGTCTTCGGTGCCTTTCAGCCCCCAGTTGCTGCCGACGGTGTCGCCGCTGACCATCTGGTAGGCCTTGCTGCCGCCCGCGTTGCTCGTGAAATTGACGCCTTCGTCGATCAACCCGTAAAGCGTCACGGTACTCTGCGCGTGTGCCGTCAGGCTGAAACCCATCGCACCGGCGGCCGATACGGTCGCAATCATCTTCTTCATCGTCGATCTCCAGGTGAGGGCCGGTAGGGCCGTGCGGTACCGTTTTCGATGGCGTGCGGGCGCGCCGGACGCTCGAAACGGTCCGTCAGTAGTTAGTAAAACGAAATATTTGAAATGAAAGAAACCGGGCGGCCTCAAATCTGAAGTGCAACACTCTCGCCATCCGGTAATGTCCGCGAATGGCAAAGAGAACGTACCAACAACTTCAACCTGAAGAACGTATGCGAATCGATTTCTGGCGTGACGAGGGCT
>NZ_CADFEF010000041.1:0-39673 GCF_902833125.1 Burkholderia sp. BCC1640
ACGCCCTTCACGGCTTCCCCTTCGCAACCGAGACTCCCCGTACCCTAAAATGCAGCTTCCTTTAACGACCATCCAGCTCCAAGTACTCCGCTCCCGCCAGGCTCCTTTTGGTTTTGGAAAGTACTCGCGGCGGCGCGCGCGGTACGTGTCAGCCGGCCTTGCGTATACCTGCGTCGCGCAGGTTGACGGGTACGACGGGACGGAAGCGTTCGCGCTTCTGTTCGTCGTCGAAGTGCTGGAGCGCGGGCTTGATCAAGTCGCTGCGCGACACGATGCCGGTTATGCGCAGCGATTGCGGATCGTCGACGACCGGCAGGCGTTCGAGGCCGAGCAGCGCGAGTCGCGATGCGACTACGCGGCACGTTTCGTGCGCCTGCGCGACGGCCGGCACGCGCTCGGCGAACGCGCTCGCGAGCACGGCGCCGGGGCCGGCTTGCGCGCGCTGCGCGTCGAGCGTCGCGCGATCGACGATGCCGAGGAGTCGCCCGTTCTGCACGACCGGGTATGCACGGTGCGTCTGCTTCGCGCCGAAGTACTGCGACTCGACCGCATCGAGCGTCGTGGCGCCGTCGATCGCGACGAGCGCGTCGGCTGGCGTCATCACTTCGGCCACGTCGTGGCGTTCGAGCGGATCGACGCCGTATTCGCGGTAGATGTGATACCCGCGGCGCGCGATCTTTTCCGTCATGATCGAACGCTTCATCACGACGGTCGCGAAGCCGTGCGCGACGAGCGTCGCGGCGAGCAGCGGCAGCAGCGCGTTCGCGTCGTGCGTGAGGCCGAACGCGAACACGATCGCGGTCAGCGGCGCGCCGAGCGTGGCGCCGAGCGTCGCGGCCATGCAGACGAGCGGCCACAGTGCCGGATCGCCGCCGGGCAGTACCGGCGACAGCACGGTGCCGAGGCCGGCGCCGAGCATCAGCAGCGGGGCCAGCACACCGCCCGACGTGCCGGAGCCGAGCGCGATCACCCACATCACGGCCTTCACGATCAGCAGCGCGAGCGCGATCTTCAGCGCGATATGCTGGTGCAGCAGGTCGCCGATCACGTCGTAGCCGACGCCGAGCGCGCGCGGCTCGAGCCAGCCGCCGACGCCGATCACGATCGCGCCCAGCGCCGGCCACCACATCCAGTGCACCGGAAGCTCCGCGAAGGTGTCCTCGACGCGGTACAGCGCGGCAGACAGGCCGCACGCGAGCATGCCCGACAGCAGGCCCGCGACGATGCACGACAGCAGCGCGACGGGCGTCGGCGATGCGGTGGCCAACGGAAACAGCGGGTCGACGCCGAAGAACACGGCGCGGGCGAAACCGGCCACCGCGCACGCGAGCGCGACCGGCAGGAAACTGCGCGGACGCCATTCGAACAGCAGCAGTTCGACCGCGAGCAGCACGGCGGCGACCGGCGTGCCGAACACGGCGGTCATGCCGGCGGCCGCGCCCGCGACGAGCAGCGTCTTGCGCTCGGCCGCGGTCACGTGCACGCATTGCGCGATCAGCGAGCCGAGCGCGCCGCCCGTCATGATGATCGGGCCTTCGGCGCCGAACGGGCCGCCGCTGCCGATCACGACGCCGGACGACAGCGGCTTGAGGATCGCAACCTTCGGCGACATGCGGCTCTTGCCGAACAGGATCGCCTCGATCGCTTCGGGAATGCCGTGGCCGCGGATCTTTTCCGAACCGAAGCGCGCCATCAATCCGACGATCAGCCCGCCGATCACCGGCACGACGATCACCCACGCGCCGAGCGTGTTGTGGGCGGGCGAACGATCGGCGAACGAGAACTGCTGGAAGAAGAACAGGTTCGTGAACAGGTGGATCAGGCTCAACAGCACGAACGCCGCCAGCGTGCTGAGCACGCCGATCCCGGCAGCCAGCAACGCGATCCTGGGCAGGCATTCGTTGGTCGAGAAATCGCGTTTGTGTGGTGCGTTCATCGGAGTAGGGGAAGGTCGGTAAAGCCTGGGTCAGAAATCGATCTGCGGAACCTGGAACGTGCCCTTGAGCGATTTCAGTTCCGTGCGGTGCATGGCCGCGAGACGGGCGAGCAGCGTCTCGCCGGCTTCTTCGAGATGGACCTCGACTTGCCGGCGGTCCGCTTCGCTCGTCTTGCGCTTCACGAGCCCGAGCGCCTCGCAGCGCGTCACCAGCGCGACGACGCCGTGATGCTGCGCCTGCAGGCGTTCGGCGAGTTCGCCGATGGTGGCCCATTCGCGATGCGGGTAGCCTTTGATGTGCAGCAGCAGCAGATATTGCAGCGGCGTCACGCCTTCGCTTTGCGCGGCGCGTTCGGAGAAGCGCTCGAAGCGGCGCATCTGGTAGCGGAATTCGGACAGTTGCTGGAAATCGCCTTTGGTCAGCGCGCGTCGGGTATCGGTCATTGCGGTCGGTCGGGCAGCAGTTTCGGTAACGCAAAATATATCACAACATGATATAAATGGACGATTTTCAGCGAAATGGAGCACATTTTTATGTTCGTCGGCGTTACGCGGCTTCGAGCATCCGCGTCTGCTGGTACAGGCCCGTGACGAGATCCGTCTGCGTAATGATGCCGACGAGCCGTCGCGATGCGTCCACGACCGGGATGTGATGGTGACCCGAATGCGTAAACAGCGGCACCAGCACCGTGATCGGCAGGGTCTGCGGCACGGACGCGACGTCGCGGGTCATCACGGTGGCGACGCTGGGCGGCCGACCGCCGAACGACTGCGGCAGGCGCGCGGCCAGCCGTTGCCACAGCGGGGCCGGGCGGCGCAGCTGGCGCGTGAGGTCGGCGCGCGTGACGATGCCGATCAGGCGATCGTCGCCGTCCACGACGGGCAGCGCCTTCACGCGATGGCGGTCGAGCAGCGTCAGCGCGGCCGCGACCGACGTCGATGGCGCGACTTCGATCGCGTTCTTCGTCATCAGGTCGGCGCACGTGAGCTGGCCGAACGTGCGCGCATACGCCTGCATCTCGGTTTCGCGCAGCAGCATTTCGAGGTCGTCCGGATCGACGTCGAGCCATTCGCCGCGGCGCTTCAGCACGGCGTCGAGATCGGCGCGCGTGAAGCCGCCGCGTGCCGGCGCGGCGCTGCCGCCTTGCGGCTTCGCGTCGGGACGCACGCCGCCGTGCGGATAGCGGTGGCCCGTCAGCGCGTGGTACACGAGCGCGGCCGACAGCAGGATCGCCGATTGCAGCGCGATCGGCTCGACCACGAAGCCGAAGCCGAGCGAGTGGATCGCGGGGCCGCCGAGCACGGCCGTCAGCGCGACCGCGCCCGACGGCGGGTGCACGCAGCGCAGTACGAACATGCCGCCGATCGCGAGGGCGACCGCAACCGCGGCGGCCGTGATCGGATCGGCGATCGACTGCGCGCAGGCGACGCCGACGGTCGCCGCCACCAGATTGCCGCCGATGATCGACCACGGCTGCGCGAGCGGACTCGCGGGCACCGCGAACAGCAGCACCGCCGACGCCCCCATCGGCGCGACGAGCAGCGGCACGAGGCCCGGCACGCCGGGCAGCAGCCGCATCGTGACGCCGACCGTCGCGATGCCGACGAGCGCACCCGCGCACGAGCGCATGCGCTCGCGCCAGCCGAGTGTCATCGGATGGGGAATGAAGCTGTGCAGCCATTGGCGGAATGTGCGACGCGACGGGGAGGTGCCTGACGACATGGACGATAAGCGGTAAAAAGGACGGCGCGGATGACTCAGCGCAAGGAAGGCGCAAATTATATCGCGTTGTGATACAAATTGTCGCGCCGCATCAATACGTTGCGAGCGTGCGACGTATTCGTCTTGCAAAAACCTTTCATCCGATGAAAGCCTGGAGGCGCGGCGATCGCGCAAATTTGCCTGCGGCGGCGTACAATTCGGGCCACCGAATCCCCCGATATGCCACAACCACGCACGCGATGCCCGCTCTCCCGCCCGTTCCCCGGCATGGTGATCGCTTGCGTGTGGTTCGCGCGCACGCCCCGATTCCCGTCTGACGCGAGCGCCGCCGACGTTCCTCCACCGATACTCCCCAAGCCAATTCAATGGACATGCTCGAAAACATGCGCCTGTTCGTGCGCGTTGTCGAAGCCGGCAGTTTCACCGCGGTCGCCAAAGAAATCGATGCGACCACCGCGCAGGTGTCGCGCGCGGTGTCGAATCTCGAAGCTCACGTACAGACGCGGCTGCTGCATCGCACGACGCGCCATCTCGGCCTCACCGAAAGCGGCGAGCGCTACTTCGAGCGTGCGAAATCGATCCTCGCCGAATTCGACTACGCCAACGCCGAGGCGCGCAACGCGCTGCTGCGGCCGAGCGGCAAGATGCGCATCCATGCGATGACGGGGCTCGGGCAGAGTCATGTCGTCTCGTCGATCGTGCGTTACCAGGAAGACAACCCGGACGTGTCGATCGAGCTGACGCTCGCGCAGCGGATGCCGAACCTCGTCGAGGAAGGCTACGACGTGTCGATCGTGACCGCGTCGCAGCTGCCCGATTCCGGCTACGTCGCGCAGACTTGCGGCACGAGTTGCAGCGTGCTGGTTGCATCGCGCGAATACCTGGCGCGGCATGGCACGCCGACCACGCCCGATGATCTGCCGAACCACGTGTGCCTGCGCCTCGATACGCCCGCATCGCCGGCCAGCGAGTGGCGGCTCGAGCGCGGCGACGACGAGGAAACGGTGTACGAGCTGCAGCCGGCGCCGTTCCAGGTCAACGTGCCGGATGCGTTGTGCGTCGCTGTGCGGGCAGGGCGCGGCATCGCGTGCGTCGCGCTGTACACCGTGCTCGACGACATCCGCGAAGGGCGGCTGATTCGCGTGCTGCCCGAGTACCGGCTGCAGACGGTCAGCGTGTATGCCGTCTATGCGACGCGCCGCTATCTCGACGCGAAGATCCGCACCTTCCTCGACCATCTGCGCACGACGCTCACGCCCGCGCTGGAGAACGACCTGCGCGAACTCGACCGGCTCGCGGTCGCGCCGACGCCGGGCACGCGCCAGCGCGCGTGATGCCGCCGCCGGGCGTCATGCGTGCGGCGTGACCCGAATCCGGTCGAAGCGGCCGGCGAGCGACGGTCATGAAGGCCTCGGTCGGCGTGCGCGGCGCGGGCCGCGCATCGGCTGCAACCGAGTATGGGAATCATATCGATATCGGTCTACCATCAAGAGACTATCGATTGATTCAAGATTTGAATGATTGAGCTGAACCAGCTTCGCTGCTTCGTCGCCGTGGCCGAGGAACTGCATTTCGGCCGTGCGGCCAAGCGGCTCTTCATGACGCAGCCGCCGCTCAGCCGGCAGATCCAGTTGCTCGAACATGCGCTTGGCATCGCGCTGCTCGAACGCAGCAGCCGGCAAGTCAGACTGACCGCGGCCGGCGAGCGCTTCTTGCGCGATGCGCGGCACATCCTCGAGTTTTCCGCACGGGCCGAGCAGGCCGCGCAGCGCGTCGCGCACGGCGGGGCTGGCCGCATCACGCTCGGCTTCACGGCCGTCAGCGCATACCGGATGATTCCGGAGCTGCTCGCGCATGCGGCGCACGCGCTGCCGGACGTCGATGTCGAGCTGCGCGAAATGGTGTCGACCGTGCAGATCGACGCGCTCGCGTCGCGCATGCTCGACGCGGGCTTCGTGCGCCAGCGCGCGGCGCGCCATCCGCTCGAATACCGGCTCGTGCAGCGCGAGCCGATGCTCGTCGCGGTCGCGCAGGGCGCGCCGCTGGCCGCGTACGAGCAGATCGGTCCGGACGAGCTCGACCGGCAGCCGTTCATCGCGTATTCGCCGAACGAGGGCAAGTACTTCCACGACATGATCTCGGGGATGTTCGCCAGTGCGGGGCGCTTGCCGAATTACCTGCATTACGTCGGGCAGACGCATACGATCCTCGGCCTGGTGCGTGCCGGGCTGGGTGCCGCGCTGGTGCCGGCGTCGGCGCGCGAGCTGCATGTGGACGGCGTGGTGTTCCGGCCGCTCGCGGGCGTCGACGTGGCGGCCGAGCTGTATCTCGCGTGGCGCGCGGACAACGACAATCCGGCGCTGCCGGTGTTCAACGCGATGGTCGGGCAGTTTCTGACGGACGGGGCGGACGGCGTCGTCGTTTAGAAAAAGTCAGTTGTCTGACGATATCTGCCGGCACGCCTGACGTGCGCCACGGGCCGGAAAGACCGAAATACGCCAACTCCGCATGGCACTTCGGCCCGAAATTTCCACCTGCCCGTCACGGGAAAACCCTCATTTCTCACTCATCGGTCGTCGTATTACTGTATCGATACACTAAATCGATACAGTCGTGTCGGAAGACGCGATTGGAAAGGAGACGGCCATGACTACCTTCACCCGGCGGCGCTTTCTGCAAACGGCATCCGCCGCCACGCTCGCGGTCGCGGGCGGCTTGCCGGAAATCGGCCGCGCGGCGCAGACCGTGACGCTGCGCTGCTCGTCGTCGATGCCGGCCGATCAGAACGCCGCGCACTACGTGTGGTACGAGCGTCTCGCGGCGAACCTGAAGGCGAGCGTCGGCGACGCGATCCGGGTCGACTACTTTCCGAACAGCCAGCTCGGCAAGGAAAGCGACGTCGCGCAGCAGGTGAAGATCGGCGCGATCGACATGATGATCGCGGGCTCGTCGATCTGGGCCACGGTCGCGCCGGAACTCGGCATGCTCGATCTCGGCTACCTGTTCGACAGCTATGCGCACCTCGCGAAGGTGCTCGACGGCCAGGTCGGCGCCAGCCTGAACGCGCTGCTGCAAAAGCGCGCGGGCTGTTCCGTGCTGACGTGGGGTTCGCACTTCGGCGGGCGCTGCGTGTTCACGAAGCAGCCGGTGACGGCGCTGCAGGGCGTGAAGGGCACGAAGCTGCGCGTGCTGCCGACGCCGGCCTTCATGGATACCTTCAAGGTGATGGGTGCGGTGCCGACGCCGATTCCGTTCGGCGAGCTCTACATGGCCGTGCAGACGGGCGTCGTCGACGGGCTCGAGCACGATCCGGCCACCGTGCTCGCGAGCCGCTTCGACGAGATCGTCAAGTCGTGCTGGCAATCGCACCACGTGTTCGCGGCGATGACCGTCGTGATGGGGCGGCGCGCGCTCGAGCGGATTCCGGCGAACCTGCGCCCGGCGTTCGACCGCGCGGTGGCCGACGCGACCGCGCAGCAGCGCGCGATCGCGGCGCAGAAGGCCGAGCAGGCGGAGGCGGCACTGAAGCAGCACGGGATGACGTTTCATCCGATGGCGGATGCCGAGCGCGCGGCGCTGCGGCAGGCGATGCACGACCGCCTCTACATGGCATTCGCGAAGCAGTATCCGGCTACCGCGCCGCTGTTTCCGGCGATCGCCGCCGCGCGGGGTTGAGCGATGGATACCGGTTCCGTTTCGAGCGTCGTGCCGGCCGTTGCCTCAGGCCGTCCCGTGCGCGCCGCCGCTCGTGCGCTGGATGCGGCGATGCGCTGGATCGAATACATGTCGGCCGCCGTGCTGGCCGTCGAGGTGCTGGTCGTATTCGTGTCGGTCGTCTTCCGTTATTTCCTGCACGATCCGGTCGACTGGGCCGAGGAGGTCGCGAGCGCGCTGATGATCGTGCTGGTGTTCTTCGGCGCGGCGACGGTGCTCGGCCGCAGCCAGCACGTCGGCATCGACCTGTTCCGCGGCTGGCTGCCGGCACGCTGGCAGGGCGCGCTCGTGCAGATCGGGCACTGGATCGTCGCGGCGGTGTCGCTGAACCTGCTGGCGTCGTCGTGGCAGTTGCTCGGCGACTCGTACGATCAGTTGACGACCGGTGGCCTGCCGGGCTGGATCAACGTGTATCCGATGATGTTCGGCGCGCTGTTCATGAGCGTGTTCGCGCTCGCGAACGCGCTGAACGCGCCGCGCCGCCGCGTGCTCGGCACGCTGGCCTGCTGCGCGGTGCTCGCGGGCGCCGTGTACGGCTGGAACGCGCTGCGGCCCGAACACGCGATCGCGCCGGGGGCGCTGCTGGTCGCCGGCTTCGTCGGCGGGCTCGTGCTGGGCGTGCCGATCGGCTTCGTGCTCGCGTTTTCGGCGTTGCTGTACTTCCTCGCCGATCCGACGCTGCCGTTGCTCGTCTACTCGCAGCAGGTGATGGCCGGCGCCGATCACTTCGTGCTGCTCGCCGTGCCGTTCTTCGTGCTGGCCGGCTTGCTGATGGAGTCGAACGGGATGTCCGCGCGGCTCGTCGAATTGTTGCTGCGGATCTTCGGGCGCGTGCGCGGCGGGCTCGGGCTGATCGTGATCTTCGCGACGGCGTGCTTTTCCGGGGTGTCGGGTTCGAAGCTGGCCGACATCGCGGCGGTGGGCGGCGTCGTGATGCCGGCCGTGCGCCGCGCGCGGCAGGATCCAGACGAAACCGCAGCGCTGCTCGCGTGCAGCGCGGTGATGGCCGAGACGATTCCGCCGTGCGTGAACATGATCATCATGGGCTTCGTCGCGAACATCTCGATCGCCGGCCTGTTCGTCGCGGGGATCGTGCCGGCGGCCGTGCTCGCCGCGTCGCTGGCGGTCGTGACCGTGATCTGCGGACGCCGGATCGACATCGACGCGGTATTCGTCGAACGCCGCGCGTGGCTGCCGCTCGCCGGCGGCGCGCTCGTCGCGCTGATCATGGTCGCGATGATCGGCAAGGGCGTGACGTCGGGCATCGCGACGTCGACGGAAGTGTCGGCGTTCGCGGTGGTCTATGCGCTGGTGGTCGGCTGGGCGGCGTTCCGCGAGCTGACCTGGCGCTCGGTCGGCCGCGTGTTCGTCCGCGCGGCGTCGATGGCGAGCGGTATCCTGTTCATCGTCGCGGCGGCGTCGAGCGTGTCGTTCGCGCTGTCGATCGAGCAGATTCCCGCGCTCGTCTCGGGCACAATGACGGCGTTTGCCCATCAGTACGGCTCGACGGCGTTCCTGTTGCTGGCGGCGCTGCTGATGATCGTGTTCGGCGCCGTGCTCGAAGGCGCGCCCGCGCTGATCATCTTCGGGCCGCTGCTCGCGCCGATCGCGCTGCAGCTCGGCATCAACCCGCTGCATTTCGGCACGGTCGTGGTGGTGGCGATGGGGTTCGGATTGTTCGCGCCGCCCGTCGGGCTCGGGCTGTTCACGACCTGCGCGATCACGGGGACCGAGGTCGCGCGCGTGGCGCGGCCGATGGTGAAATACCTGCTGGTGCTGTCGGTCGCCCTCGTGGCGCTGATCTTCGCACCGGCGTTTTCGTTGTGGCTGCCGGCCCGTTTCGGCCTGTAGCCCGTTCATTGCAAGACGACATGAGTACGATTCAGGACGTGGCCCGTCATGCGGCTGTTTCGGTCAGCACGGTTTCGAACGTGCTCAACGGCCGCACCGATCAGATGAAGCCGGAGACGCTCGAACGCGTGAAGGCGTCGATGGATGCGCTGCAGTACCGGCCGAGCACGCTCGCGCGCCAGCTCAAGACCGGGCAGACGCCGCTCGTCGGGCTGCTGGTGCCGTCGATGGCGAATCCGATGTACGGCTACATCGCGCGCGAGATCGAGGCTTGCGCGCAGGAGCAGTACGGCCATCGCGTGCTGATCGGCAACACGTACCGCGACGCGGGCAAGGAGGCGTCGTTCTTCGACGACCTGTTCGCGCACGGCGTGCGGCGCGTGATCGTGATCTCGTCGCTCGCCGACGAAAGCCACCTCGAACGCGCGGCCGAACGCGGGATGACGGTCGTCAGCTACGACCGCCGCGCGACGCCCGGCGAGCAATCGAAGGTCGATCACGTGACGGCCGACAACGAAGCGGCCGCGCGGCTCGCGACCGCCTGTCTCGTCGCCGCGGGCCATACGCGGCTCGCGTTCGCGACGGTGGCCGGCGTCACCGTGAGCCGCAGCGACAAGATTCGCGGCTTTCTCGCGGCTGCGCGCGACGCGGGCGCCGATGCGCAAGTGCTCGACGGCGGCCCGGCGAACGAATACGGCGACGCGGTGATCGTCGAGGTCGGGCGTGCGCTCGGCGCCGCGCTCGCGGCCGATCCGGCGCGGCCGACCGGCATCGTCGCGGTCAACGACCTGTTCGCGCTGGGCCTGATGGCCGGGCTGCGCGACGGCGGGTTGCGCGTGCCGGACGACGTATCGGTCGTCGGGATGGATGGTCACTTCCTGTCGGCGATCTCGTGGCCGGCGCTGACCACGGTGCAGTTGCCCGTCACGGACATGGCCGCGGAAATGGTGCGGCGTGTGATGCGGCACGACGGCGACCCGTCGGAGCCCGGGCAGTGCGTGTTCCCGGGCGTCACGCTCGTCGAGCGCGCGTCGGTCGCGCCGCCGCCACGTGCGGTCGAATCGGACGGAGCCCCCGCATGACGCGCGTCTACGTGACCCATCCGTCCGGGATGCTCGATTACTACTTCGGTGCAAAGGCGCTGCGCGCGCTGCAGGCGATCGCGGACGTCACGTGCAATCCGCTCGACCGCGAGCTCGGCTCGGACGAGCTGATCGCCGCCGCCCAGGGATGCGACGCGATGATCGCGTACCGGCAGACGCCGGCACCGCGCGCGCTGTTCGCGGGGCTGCCCGCGCTCGCCGCGTTCCTGCGCTGCGCGGTCGACATTCGTACCGTCGACGTCGACGCGGCGAGCGAATTCGGCGTGCTGGTCACGCAGGCGAGCCCCGGTTTCGGGCCGGCCGTCGCGGAGTGGGTGATCGGCGCGATGATCGACCTCGCGCGCGGTATCGGCGCGTACGCCGATGCGTACCACCGCGGCACGCCGCCGCTGCCGCGGATGGGCCGCGAATTGCGCAGCGGCACGCTGGGCGTGGTCGGCTATGGACAGATCGCGCGCCATCTCGCGCCGATCGCGACGGCGTTCGGGATGCGCGTGCTCGTGTGCGATCCGTACGTGCGGGTCGACACGCCGTCGATCGAACAGGTCGACCGCGCGACCTTGCTGCGCGACGCGGATTACGTCGTGTGCCTCGCGCCGGCGACGCCCGCCACCGCGAACCTGTTCGATGCGGGCGCGTTCGCCGCGATGAAGCCGGGCGCGTGCTTCGTCAATGCGTCGCGCGGCGAGCTCGTCGACGAGCGGGCGCTGGCCGACGCGCTCGACAGCGGTCGGCTGGCCGGTTGCGCGCTCGATGTCGGCCGCGCGACGGACCAGATGCCGACGCCCGCACTCGCCGCGCATCCGCGCGTGATCGCCACGCCGCATATCGGCGGACTGACGCGGCCGGCAGTCGAGCATCAGGCACTGGAGACGGTCGAACAACTCGCCGCGCTGCTCGACGCACGCGTGCCGAACGGCGCGGTCAACGCCGCGCACGCGACGCGGCTCGCACGCTGGCGATCGGCCGACGCATCCGCCGCACCGGGCGCACGATGACGCACGACCGCACCGGCGCGCAGCCGTCGCCCGCCTGCGATTGCCATATTCATATTTACGACGATGCGTATCCGCTCGCACCGACGGCGACGTTCCGCCCGCCGCATGCACCGGTGGACGCATATCGCCGCGTGCAGCGGGCGCTCGGCCTCGCGCGCGTGGTCGTCGTGCAGCCGACCGGTTACGGGTTCGACAACCGCTGCACGCTCGATGCGCTGGCCGCGCTCGGCCCGCAGGCGCGTGGCGTCGCGACGTTGCCCGTCGACGTGCCGGACGCCGAACTCGAGCGGCTGCACGCAAGTGGCATCCGCGGTGTGCGGTTCATGACGCTGTCGGGCGGCGTCGCGCGATGGGACGAGCTCGAGCAGATGGCCACGCGGATCGCGCCGCTCGGCTGGCACATCGACCTGCAGCTCGATGGCCGGACGCTGCCCGACGTCGAGTCGATGCTGACGTCGTTGCCGGCGCATGTCGTCGTCGATCACACGGGCAAGTTCCTGACGCCGGTGACGCCGGATGCGCCGGCGTTCGTCGCGTTGCGGCGCCTGCTGGATCGCGGCCACGTTTGGGTGAAGCTGTCCGCGCCTTACGAGACTTCGCGATCCGGTGCGCCCGGTTACGACGACGTCGCGCGCCTTGCCACCGTGCTCGCGCGCGAGCATTCGGCGCGCTGCGTGTGGGGTAGCAACTGGCCGCATCCGAACGCGTCGCCGGTGCCCAACGATGCGCACCTGCTCGGCTGGTTGCACGCCTGCGCGGCGGACGAGGCGGTCGGCCGCGCGATGCTCGTCGACAATCCGGCCGTGCTGTACGGGTTCGATGCGGACGCCGCGATCGGCGTCGAGACGTAACATCCCGGCGACCGGCCGCGGGCCGCGCTTCGATCGACATCAATTTCGACCGAGCGCGACGCGTCGCGGCACCGGCAACATCCTTACTGTTCGGAAAGCTGACGTGCCGCGCATGCTTTCGATCGCGAACGGGCAACGCACCGCGCCGACCGCTTGACGCTGCATGCCGGTCGGCGCAGGATACGTGCGTGCATTTGGAGCGGGGCGCGCTGGCCGCGCGTTCCTGCATCAGCGACGCGCACAAGAACAACGATGAGCCTTCACGCACTCGTACCGGAATCCCGGCGCCGCAGCCACCGGCCTGCCGGAATCACGATTTTCCCGACGCCCGTCGCGTCACGTATCCGTCATCCCGTTTCGTACCGCGCATCGGTACACTTTCCCGTTCGCGCGCCTGCCGTGACGATGAGCGGTGCCGATCGGCGCCGCCGCGTCGCGCGTCAGCCTGTCGCGCCCGAATACCGTATCGCGCATGACGCTTACACCGGCGTCTCGTGACGCCGCCGCCACGCATTCACGCATCGTGCCGTCGACCGTCCCGCGCGCGCGGCGGCACCGGAGTCCGAAGCATTTCGATTGAGCAAGACGCAGCTTACGCACGCAGTTCAGTTCGAGGTTCAAGGAGAAAAACTCATGTCGCAGCTTTCGAATGAAGCAAACGGCAGTTCGGGGAGTGGCAAGGCAAAGCTGATCAAATGGGCGATCATCATCGCCGGCGTCGCGATCGCGGCACCGGCCGCGCTGTTCATCCTGAAGGGGATGATCGCGCTGATCACGGCGGCCGTGATCGGCCTCGGGGCGATCTATTTCGCGCCGGTCGTGGCGATGAAGTTCGCGAACCAGAAGGTGAAGATGATCGTCGAGGAAGCGCAGTCGAATCCGATCGAGACGCTCATCAACCAGCTCGCGGAAAAGCGCCAGGCGGCGCAGAAATTCGCGGACAGCATCACCGCGTTTCGCACCGAAGTGAAGAACTTCGGGGACAAGACCGAGCTGTTCGAGAAGCAGTATCCGGACGACGCGCCACGCTTTCGCGCGCAGCTCGACACGATGAAGCAGCTGCTCGCGTTTCGCGAAAGCCGCTACAAGCAGGTGCAGACGGAACTGAAGAATTTCGCGTCCGCGATCGATCGCGCGAAGGCGATGTGGGACATGTCGCAGGCGGCGCAGCACATGAACAAGCTCGCGGGCCGGCAGTCGGCCGATACGTTCGAGCAGATCAAGACCGACGTGGCCGTCGATTCGGTGATGCGCTCGGTGAACAAGGCGTTCTCCGAAATGGAGACGTCGCTGCTGGACAATCCCGAGGTCAAGCAGGCGCAACAGCAGGCGGCGATGAACGGCACGCCCGTGCCCGGCCCCGATGCGGCACAGGCCGCTGCATTACCGTCGAAACAACAATAACTTCCCGCAGGCACGCAACCATGAAAAAACTTCTCGGTGCAGTCGTGTTTCTGGTGGTGCTCGTCGGCGTATGGATCGTCTACCAGGGCGGCCTGTCGACACTGATTCCCGCGCACGATGCGGCGCCCGGCGCGACATCCGCGCAGGCAGGTGGCGCAGGCCAGCCCGCGCAGCCGTCGACGTCGGGCAACGTGCTGCCGGCCGGCTTCACGCCGCAGGCGAGCACGCTCAAATCGATCGCCGAAAACGGCGTCGTGCGAGTCTCGGTGCAGAACCCGAGCGAGCCGTTCTTCGGCGAGGACAAGGGCGCGCCGCACGGTTTCAACGTCGAATTCGCGCGGCTGCTGTTCTCGGATCCGTCGTTCTCGCACGGCGGCAAGCCGGTCGTCGTCGATACGCGTCACGAAGTCGACACGTACCCGGGCGTGCCGAAGCAACTGCTCGACACCGACGCGAAGGGCAACCATGTCGTCGACGTCGCGATGGACGGGCTGACCTTCCCGGACAACACGCCGGCGGGCGTCGTCTACTCGGTGCCGTACGTCGACGATTTCGGCTATTCGCTGATCGTACGGCAAGGCTCCGCGATCCGCTCGGCCGACGATCTGGCCGGCAAGACGGTCGGCATCCTGAAGGGCGACCCGGACGTGCGTGCATTCGTCACGCGCCAGTATCCGAACGTCCGGTTCGTCGAGGTCGACGATTCCGACCCGGCGTTCATCGCGAAGAGCCTCGACGGCCATGCGGTCGACGCGTTCATCTACGACTATCCGTTCGCGGTCAGCTCGATCAAGGGCACCGACCTGAAGTTCGCGGTGACCAAGCTCGACGGCTCGAACATCGCGTACAAGATCGGCGTGCGTGCCGACGACCAGGACCTGCTGATCTACCTGAACGCCGCGATCGCGAAGCTCAAGCAGTCGCCGCAGTATCTGGACCTGCTGCGCAAGTACTTCGTCAGCGACCAGACGATGACGACCGCGGCCGCGTCGGGCGAAAAGACGTACGTGGTGAAGGCGGGTGACACGCTGAACATGATCGCGGCGAGCAAGCTCGGCAGCGGCCAGCGCTATCGCGAGATCCAGCGCCGCAACAACCTCGCGAACCCGAACCTGATCCTGGCTGGCCAACATCTCGTGATTCCGGCCCGATAGGCGCGGCGTGAAGCGAAGAAGGTGAAGCGGGGAAGATGAAGCACGGCGCGCGGCATGGCGAATCGTTTTCGCCATGCCGCGCGCCGTTTTGCATCAGTGCGTGATCGACAGGAACAGGTAGGCCGCGAACAGCGACAAATGCACGACACCGTGCAGCACCGTCGTGCGTCCCTGGCTGAGCGTCAGCGTGCTGACCAGCAGCGTCAGCGACAGCAGCACGGTTTCCATCGCGCCGATGCCGAGCGTGAGCGGCTGGCCGACCCAGATGAACACGGCCGCGACGGTCGGAATCGTGAGCCCGATGCTCGCGAGCGCCGAGCCGAGCGCGAGGTTCATGCTGGTCTGCAAACGATTCGCGCGTGCGGCGGTGACGGCCGCGAGCCCTTCGGGCAGCAGCACGAGCGCGGCGATCACGATGCCGACCGCCGCTTCCGGCGCGCCGAGTTTCATCACCGCATGCTCGACGGCCGGCGACAGCAGCTTCGCGAGCAGCACGACCGCGACGAGGCTCGCGAACAGCAGCACGAGGCTGATCAGCGCGGTACGGCTGCTCGGCGGCGCCGCGTGCACCGATTCGTTCGCGCTGTCATGCTCGGTGAGGAAGTAGTCGCGGTGGCGCACGGTCTGCACGAATACGAATGCGCCATACAGCACGAGCGACGCTACGCCGGCGAACGCAAGCTGCGATTTCGAAAAGAACGGGCCCGGCGCGGCGTTCAGGTAGTTCGGCATCACGAGCGACAGCACCGACAGCGATGCGAGCACCGCGAGCGCCTTGCTGGCGCCGCGCCCCTGGAAATCCTGTTCGCCGTGCTTCCACGCACCGACCAGCAGGCAGAGGCCGACGATGCCGTTGCAGATGATCATTACGGCGGCGAACACGGTGTCGCGCGCGAGGCCCGATTTCTCGGGGCCCGCGCCGAGCATCACCGACACGATCAGCGCGACTTCGATGACGGTCACGGCGACCGCGAGCACGAGCGTGCCGAACGGCTCGCCGACGCGGTGCGCGACGACTTCGGCATGGTGGACGGCGGCGAACACGGCGCCGGCGAGCGCCGCGGCGAACACGGCGATGACGAGGCCTTCGGCCGGCACGACGCGCGACAGCGCGAGTACCAGCCATGCGGCAAGCGGGGCCCAGAGGGTCCAGCGCGGGAGCTGGTTGGACGAGAGCGGCATGGACGGTTTCCTATGCGAGTGGCGGCGCGCGACGCGCCGTCACGGGTTGACGAAGCCCGGCCAGATGATCCGCCGAACGAGGACGATGAAGCTGATGCACGGCAGCGCGGAACTGCGCTGCCTCGGGTTCGCCGCCGTGAGGCGACGAGGGGCGCGGGCGGGCCGAGGCCCGTCGCTGGATGAAACGGTTCGATGCGACCGAGTGCCGAAGGCGGGGCGCTTGCACGTGGCGACAGACGTGCCGGCGGGACTGAACCGACCCCGAAAGGGCGCGGACGATGGACGGCAACGGCGTGACACGCGGTTTCCCCCTGAAATCCGGCGAATTGTCGAATTTTATCAGGCGTTCGGGGGCCACTATCTCATATTTGAATGCTTTCATTGACCTTTCGGCTTGCAAAAAGTGCCCCGATCGTTCGATTTTTTGAGTTTTACAGTTTCCGTAACGGTCTCTTGCACGACAAATTCGGGCTCGCCCTGACATAAATCTACCGACCGGGCGGTTTATAATCGCTCGCACTTCCACTTCATGACGGATCGCAAGCGATGGCTGTTTCTTCTGCACATTCGGTGAATTCGGGCGCGCTGGCGCAATCGGCGGTCGTCGGCGTGATCGGCGCGGGCGCGATGGGCGCGGGCATCGCGCAGGTTGCCGCGGCGGCCGGCCATGCGGTGCTGCTGTACGACCTGAACGAAGCCGCGTGCGACAAGGCGCTGGCCGGCATCCGCGCGCAGTTCGCGCGGCTCGCGGAGAAGGGCCGTCTCGAGCCGGCGCAGGCGGAGGCGGCCGGCAACCGGATTCGCGCGGTGCGCGCGCTGGCCGAGTTCGCCGGCGCGGCGCTGATCGTCGAGGCGGCGGCCGAGCGGCTCGACGTGAAGCGCGAGATCTTCGCGACGCTCGAGCGTCATGTCGACGATCGCTGCGTGCTGGCGACCAACACGTCGTCGATCTCGATCACGTCGATCGCGGCCGGGCTGCGCGCGCCGCAGCGCGTGGCCGGCCTGCATTTCTTCAATCCGGCGCCGCTGATGGCGCTCGTCGAGGTGGTCAGCGGGCTCGCGACCGCGCCGGAAGTCGCGCGGGCGCTGTACGACACGGCCGTCGCGTGGGGCAAGCGGCCGGTGCTGGCGAAGTCGACGCCGGGCTTCATCGTGAACCGCGTCGCGCGGCCGTATTACGCGGAGGCGCTGCGCGTGCTGAACGAGCAGGGCGGCACGCCGGCCTCGATCGATGCCGTGATGCGCGAAGCCGGCGGCTTCCGGATGGGGCCGTTCGAGCTGATGGACCTGATCGGCCACGACGTGAACTTCGCGGTGACCGAGTCGGTGTTTCGCGCTTACTTCAATGACCCGCGCTACACGCCGTCGCTGATCCAGCAGGAACTCGTGAACGCAGGCTTCCTCGGACGCAAGTCGGGCCGTGGCTTCTATTCCTATGCCGACGGCGCGACGCCGCCCGCGCCCGATCTCGAAGCGCAGCGCGATGCGCCGGCCGACGTCGCGCTGTTCGCGCAGGACGGCCCGGCCGCCGCGCTGCATGCACGCTTCGCCGAACGCATCGCGGGCGCGCGGCCGAGCGGCGCGCATGCCGACGAACTGCTGGCCGTGGCCGGCCGCGCGTCGATCGCGCTGACCGACGGCCGCACCGCGACGGTGCGCGCCGCGCAAACGGGCGTGGCCGACCTCGTGCTCGTCGATCTCGCGCGCGATTACGCGCAGGCCGGGCTCGTCGCGCTGACGCGCGCGCTCCAGTGCAGCGACGCCGCCTATGCGGATGCGGTCGGCCTGTTTCAGCAAGCGGGCTTTCGCGTCGTCGGCATCGCGGACGTGCCGGGCATGGTCGCGATGCGCACCGTCGCGATGCTCGCGAACGAGGCGGCCGACACGGTGAACCAGGGCGTGTGCTCGCCCGCCGATCTCGATCTCGCGATGGAGAAGGGCGTGAACTACCCGCGCGGCCCGCTCGCGTGGGCCGATGCCATCGGCATCGGCCGCGTGCATCGCGTGCTGTCGAACCTCGCGGCGAGCTACGGCGAGGACCGCTATCGCGTGTCGCCGCGCATCGCCGCGCTGCACGCGGCCGGCCGCACGTTCCGCTAGCAACCGGCAGCCGCATCCCGATCACGATAACGACATCACTCCATTGGAGGAGCATCCCGATGACTCACCCGACGCATCCCGCCGCCGCCCTCGAGCCGATCGAGACCGCCAGCCGCGACGAACTGCAGGCGCTGCAGCTCGAGCGCCTCAGGTGGTCGTTGCGCCACGCGTACGACAACGTCCCGCACTATCGCCGCACGTTCGATGCGGCCGGCGTGCATCCGGACGACCTGAAGACGCTCGCCGACCTCGCGAAATTTCCGTTCTCGACCAAGCACGACCTGCGCGACAACTATCCGTTCGGGCTGTTCGCGGTGCCGCGCGAGCAGGTTGTGCGCGTGCATGCGTCGAGCGGCACGACCGGCAAGCCGACGGTGGTCGGCTATACGGCGCGCGACATCGATACCTGGGCGAACGTGACCGCGCGCTCGATCCGCGCGGCTGGCGGCCGCCCGGGCGACACGCTGCACAACGCGTTCGGCTACGGGCTCTTCACGGGCGGCCTCGGGATTCACTACGGCGCGGAGCGGCTCGGCTGCATGGTCGTGCCGATGTCGGGCGGGCAGACTGAAAAGCAGGTGCAGCTGATCCGCGATTTCGAGCCGAAGATCATCCTCGTCACGCCGTCGTACATGCTGAACCTGATCGACGAGATGGTGCGGCAGGGCATGGACCCGGCCGAGTCGTCGCTGAAGATCGGCATCTTCGGCGCGGAGCCGTGGACGCAGGCGCTGCGCGAGGAAGTGGAGACGCGCGTGGGCATCGACGCGCTCGACATCTACGGGCTGTCGGAAGTGATGGGCCCGGGCGTCGCGTGCGAATGCGTGGAGACGAAGGACGGCCCGGTGATCTGGGAAGACCATTTCTATCCGGAGATCATCGATCCCGTGACCGGCGAAGTGCTGCCGGACGGCAGCGAGGGCGAGCTCGTGTTCACGTCGCTGACGAAGGAAGCGATGCCGGTGATCCGCTACCGCACGCGCGACCTCACCGCGCTGCTGCCGCCGACCGCGCGCGCGATGCGCCGGCTCGCGAAGATCACGGGCCGCTCCGACGACATGCTGATCGTGCGCGGGGTGAACGTGTTCCCGAGCCAGATCGAGGAAATCGTTGTCGCGCAGACGAAGCTGTCGGGCCAGTTCCAGATCACGATCTCGCGCGACGGCCACATGGACCGGCTCGATCTCGCGGTCGAGCTGCGCTCCGAGGCCGCCGCGTGCGTGACCGACGGCGACCGCGCGGCGATCGCACGCGAGCTGCAGCACCGGATCAAGACGATGGTCGGCGTGTCGGCGGGCGTGACGGTGCTCGGCGCGGGTGGCATTCCCGCGAGCGCGACCGGCAAGGCCCGGCGCGTGATCGACCGCCGGCAGGCCGCCTGAGTTTCGCCGTTCCCTGTTCTACCCCGAGGAAACCTGTTCGATGGATGGATTGAAGACCCTGGCCGTCGCCGTCGATGCGCGCGGCATCGCGACCGTCGCGCTGCAGCGCGGTGACGTGCTCAACGCGTTCGACGAGACGATGATCGCCGAGCTGACCGACGCGTTCACGACGCTCGGCGGGCGCGATGACGTGCGCGCGATCGTGCTGCGCTCGGACGGCCGCGCGTTCTGCGCGGGCGCCGACCTGCAGTGGATGCAGCGCGCGAGCGCGAACGACGCCGCCGCGAATTTGCGCGACGCCGAGCGGTTCGCCGCAATGATGCGGGCGATCCGGCAGTGCCCGAAGCCGACGGTCGCGCGTGTGCAGGGCCACGCGTTCGGCGGCGGCGTCGGCCTGTGCGCGGCCTGCGACATCGTGATCGCGAGCGATCACGCGCGCTTCTCGGTCAGCGAGGCCCGTTTCGGGATCCTGCCGTCGGTGATCGGCCCGTATCTGGTCGAGGCGGTCGGCCAGCGCCAGGCGCGCCGGCTCGCGCTGACCGCGACGCAGATCGCGGCCGGCGAGGCCGTCGCGATCGGGCTGATCCACCAGGCGGTGCCGCCCGACGCACTCGACGCGGCGCTCGACAAGACGCTCGCCGAACTGAGCCGCAATGGCCCGAACGCGCTGATGGAGATCAAGCGCTTTTTCGACGCGATCGGCGAGTATCCGCCGTCGGACGAACGCGCGGCGTTCACCGCACAGACGATCTCCCGCGTGCGGGCGACGCCGGAAGCGAAGGAAGGGTTCGCCGCGTTCTTCGCGAAGCGGCCGCCGGCGTGGGAGCCGGTCGCCGAATAAGGGCGTCGCGCGGCCCGTCGGGCCCGGGGCGCGATTTGCGTCGCGGGCGCGGGCGCTTGCTCTACAATGCGTGACCCCCGGCGCGCCGCCGGCCCAGCCCCGACCGTTTCCTCGCTTCCGATGATCGTCAATCGCCTTATCTCCGAGATCCTGTTCGGCTTCACCGGCCTGATCGGCATCATCAATCCGATCGGCATCGCGTTCCTGTTTCTCGAACGCACCGAGGCGCTGACCGAGCACGAGCGGAACCTGCTGGCGAAGAAGGTGGCGTTCAACGCGTTCATCGTGTTGCTGGTCGCGTTCTTCGCCGGCACGCCGGTGCTGCATTTCTTCGGGATTTCGATGGAAGCGCTGCGGATCGGCGGCGGCTTCGCGGTCGCCGTCGCGGGCTGGCAGATGCTGAACGAGCCTGACGGCCCGGCGGGCGGCGGCGATACGCCGATCAAGCCAATCAATGCGAACGCGATCATGACCCGCGCGTTCTTCCCGCTGACCGTGCCGCTGACGGTCGGCCCCGGCTCGATCGCCACCGCGATCGCGCTGAACGCGAACCGCACGCACAAGCTGTCGGAATTCATGCTGTCGAGCATCGTGTCGATCGCGGTTTCCGCGCTCGTCGCGGTCGTGATCTGGCTGACCTACAGCCGTGCCGCGCTGCTGTCGCGTTATCTCGGCACCGAAGGCACCAAGGTCGCGAAGCGCGTGTCGGCGTTCCTGCTGCTGTGCATCGGCGTGCAGATCATGCTGACCGGCTTCTCCGAATTCCTGCAGCCGCTCGCCGACCAGATCAAGTAACTCCGTTCGTCATTCGACGCGCAACCCGGACCGAGCGACGCATCCGGGCTGCGGGGGCGCGTTCGTCCGTCCGGCCTTGGCCGGTAGCGCGCGAGTGCACCGATACGCGTTTGCGCGCCGCGGGATACCATGCGACGTCCGGCGGATGCATGCCGCGGCGTTCGTGCCCGGCGCGGCGAACCGCGGCGCGCATCCGGCCGCCACCCACTTCAATGACGAGGCGAGCGATGGAATACGTGAAATTCGGGTCGACCGGGATGGACGTGTCGAAGCTGGTGCTGGGCTGCATGACGTTCGGCGAGCCGTCACGCGGCACGCATCCGTGGACGCTGCCGGAAGCGGAAAGCCGTCCGATCATCCAGCGCGCGATCGAGGCCGGCATCAACTTCTTCGATACCGCGAACATGTATTCCGACGGCACGTCGGAGGAGATCGTCGGCCGCGCGCTGCGCGACTTCGCGAAGCGCGACGACGTCGTGATCGCGACCAAGGTGTTCTACCGGATGCGGCGGGGGCCGAACGGGGCGGGGCTGTCGCGCAAGGCGATCATGACCGACATCGACCAGAGCCTGAAGCGGCTCGGCACCGACTACGTCGACCTGTACCAGATCCACCGCTGGGATGACGGCACGCCGATCGAGGAGACGCTCGAGGCGCTGCACGACGTCGTGAAGGCCGGTAAGGCGCGCTACATCGGCGCGTCGTCGATGTTCGCGTGGCAGTTCGCGAAGGCGCTGTATACGTCGAAGCAGAACGGCTGGACCCGCTTCGTCAGCATGCAGAACCACCTGAACCTGCTGTATCGCGAGGAGGAGCGGGAAATGCTGCCGCTGTGCGAGGCCGAAGGTGTCGCGGTGATCCCGTGGAGCCCGCTCGCGCGCGGCCGGCTGACGCGCAACTGGGACGAGTCGTCCGGCCGGCAGCAGAGCGACGACGTCGGCCAGCGGCTCTACGACGCGACGGCCGATGCCGATCGCGCGGTCGTCGAGGCCGTCGCGGCGATCGCTGCCGCGCGCAACGTGCCGCGTGCGCAGGTCGCGCTCGCGTGGGTCGCGCACAAGCGCGGCGTCACCGCGCCGATCGTCGGCATCTCGAAGCCGCATCATCTGGACGATGCGCTCGGCGCACTCCAACTGAAACTGACGGACGACGAAATCGCGGCGCTCGAAGGCCCGTACGTGCCACACGCGGTGGCCGGCTTCAACTGATCAACCGCGCGAAACCGGCGGGCTACCGCCGCGCCGCCGCGCACGGCGTTCAGCGCGCGGCGGCGAGCATCGGGTAGGTGAACAGACCGAAGTGGATCGCGTTCAGCCCCGCGTGCGCAAGCGCGGACGCGAGCAGCCCGCCGCGCCGCCAGGCGAGGCCATAGCCGATGCCGGCCACCGTACCGAGCACGATCCAGGGCCAGCCGCCGGCCGCGTGCGCGGCGCCGAACAGCACCGCGCCGATCGCAAGCGCGGCCCATGGCCCCCATTCGAACCGGCCGAGCACGCGCGTGAGTCCACCCTGCACGTAACCGCGGAACAGCGCTTCCTCCGCGAGCGTGACGAGCAGCACGTTGTTGACGAGCCACATCCAGCCCGACGCCGGCCATTTCGGCGCCCAGCCGACCATCCCGAAGGCGAGCGCGCCAGCCAGGCAGGCCGCCGCCGTCGCGACGGCCGCCACGGCGCCGGTGCGCAGCGCACGAGCCGGCGGGACGTCCGGCGCGATCCACGGCAGCGCCCACAGCAGCCACAGACCGACGAGCGGCTTGTCGAAATTCAGGTACATCGTGAACGGCACGGCATCCGGCGTGAAACGCGTCGGCTCGATCACGCGCGGATTGTGGAAGCCGGGGATCAGGTGCAGGCTCAGCGCGATCGCGAGCGCGGCAAACACGACGTGCGCGCCGATCCGCACCGCGACCGGACGGCCCGGCGCGACGCCCCAGGCGGCGGCCACGAGCAGCGCGAGCGGCGCGAGCACGATCGGCTCCAGCTTGCCGAACGCCAGCGCAGCGGCATAGCCGAGCGCGGCAAGGGCGATGCTCAGGCCCTGCAGCGGGCGCTGCCACGCGAATGCGGCGGCCGCGAACAACGCGAGCCAGATCGTGGCACACGGGAGAAGCGAGAGAGACATGGGGCGATGCAGGGTCGGACGAAACGCCGCGCATCATACCCTAGCGGCCGTGACATGCCGCGGGGCGGGCGGTCAGCGGCCGGCGATTTCGGTGATGCCGTCGCGGCCAGGGATGTCGACGCGGTTGCGCTCGCGCATTCGCCGCCGGTACCAGAAGGTCCACAGCAGCAGCGTGCCGAACACCGTGTAGCCCATGATCGGCGACACGACGAGCACGCGCTCGACGGGCCAGGTGACGACCATCCACAGGCGCAGCAGCATCTCGAGCGTCATGCACGCGCCCCACACGAACGTCATCAGCCGCAGCATCTGGCGCAGCCCCGGCTGCTCGGCCCAGACCGTCTCGAAGCGCGCGGCGCCGCCGGCCATCTCGCGGGCCACCGTCGCGCGCGCGAGATAGAAAATCAGCGGACGATCGCGGAACAACGACAGCAGGAACACGACGCCGATCGTGCCGGACGCGAGCGATTCACGCATCAGCAGCGTGCGCGCGCTGCCGCCGAGCGCCATGCCGGCGATCGACAGCGCGATGCCGAGCAGCACGATGGCGGCCACCGCATCGATGCGGCGGGAGCGGATGAATTCGACGATGGACCAGACGATGGGCGGAATCGCCGACGCATACAGCGCGCCGGTTTCGCCGAAATACGGATGCGCCGCCCGATATGCGACCCAGGGCAGCAGCAGGTTGACGACGAGTTCGAGGATCAGGCCGGCTCGTGGTTTCACGGAAGCGGGCGCGCGGGCGGCGCGCGGGGCGGTGATGTCGCTTCGAGTATATCGAAGTCCGACCCCGCGCGCCCGCGCCCGGTGCCGTTGTGCGCGCACCGAAAACGGGCGGGAACATGTGCCGGTCGGTCCCCGGTTCGTCAGGCGGTCGCGGGCTGGACGATGATCTTCACGTTCCGGTCCTTGTGGTTGACCAGCTCCTCGAAGCCGTGCGTGACGATGTCGCCGAGATTGATGCGTCCGGTGATCAGTGGCTGCACGTCGATGCGGCCGTCCGCGATGAAGCGGATCACGTCCGCGAATTCGCCGTTGTACGCGAGCGAGCCGATCACTTCCTTCTCGGTCGACACGATGTCGAAGAAGTTGAACGACGTCGGCTCCTCGAAGATGCCGACCATCACCGACTTGCCGGCCTTGCGGATCACGTCGATCGCGAGCTGCGCGGTGGCCGTGTGGCCGATGCATTCGAACGACACGTCGGCACCGTAGCCGCCCGTCAGCGCCTTGACTTCCGCGATCGCGTCGGACGCCTTCGGGTCGATCACGACCGTCGCGCCGACTTCCAGCGCCTTCTGCTTGCGCGCGGCCGACATTTCCAGCGCGATCACGCGTCCGGCGCCCGCGGCCTTCGCGCACATGATCGTGCACAGGCCGATCGTGCCGGCGCCGACCACGACGACGGTCTGGCCGACGATGTTGCCGGCCTTCTTCACCGCATGCAGCCCGACGGCGAGCGGCTCGATCAGCGCGCCGGCTTCGGTCGGGAAGTCGTCGGGCAGCTTGTACAGCAGTTCGGCCGGCACGTTGACGAATTCGGCGAACGCGCCGTTGTTCATCAGCCCGGTGAACGCGAGGTTCTCGCAGATGTTGTACAGCCCGTGCCGGCAATACCAGCAGGTGCCGCAATGCTGGCACGCGTCGGCCGTCACGCGCTCGCCGACCGCGAAGCCCGTCACGCCAGCGCCGAGCGCCGCGATTTCGCCGCTGAATTCATGGCCGAGGATGCACTGGCCCTTCAGGCCCGTCAGCGGATGCGGGGCGTCGACGGGGATGAACACGGGCCCGGCGACATACTCGTGCAGGTCGGAGCCGCAGATCCCGCACCAGTGCACGCGGATCTGGACCCAGCCGGCCGGCGGATGCGCCGGAACGGGAACCTCCTCGACGCGGATGTCGTTGCGGCCGTGCCAGACGGCGGCCTTCATGCTGGGAGCGGTGTTCGGTGCCGGTGTACTCACGTTGCTGTCTCCGTCAGGTTGTCGTCGGACGCGCGGCAAGGGGGCCGGCGCGTCCGTCGCGCGATTGCGCGAGCGACCGACATGCAGGAACGGGGCCAGCCCGACTCGGCGGTCGCGTGGCGACGGAGCGGGAGGGGCGGTGTGCGGTGCAGCATCCGGTCTTGCGTCGACATCAGGGCGTGCAGCGCGAATCGCGCGTGAAACTTGCTGCGCTTGCGACAGTTTGGGACGGGTGAGACGCCGGGACATTCGTCTCAGCCGATTGAGACGAAACGCGAGACGCTGCCGCCATCGTCGGGCAACCCATTGTGCCGATCGGCGAAACGCACCGTTGCGTGCGCCGCCCCTTTACTTGAAGTTAACTTCAATTTGTATCATCTGCGGCAATGTCCGATCGCGTGCGTGCGTGCGCGGCGCGGCTCGTTTCAATCTTCACGGAATGTCGTCCAGCATGCCAAACCTCATCGAAAGCCTGATCTGCGAGTACGTGTCGTACCACATGCTGGTAGCCGACGAGCGGGACGCGATGCCGTTGTTGCCAGAGGTCGGGATGGCCCGGTCGGAGCGCGTCGATCGCGCACTGTTTCCGGAGCCTGTCGCGCCTGGCGTTTCACCGTTGCGGCCGCAACTGTTCGTGTCGATTCTGGAGGCTGGCGACGACGGCTTGCTGGTGCGCTGGAGCGAAAGCGGGCGCTGCCATTACGGCGAGCAACGCTGGCGCTTGCGCGTCGCGTTGCAGCCGGGCCGCTGCGCGATCTCGGGGCAGGCGATCGAGCCGGGCGAACCGGTGTACCGGCCGGTGCGGCGGCCGGTGCCCGTCAACGGCGACGAGATGATCCACCCCGCGTCGGTGCCGCCTGCGGCCGGCGCCGCGTGTCACGTAGCACCAGCCTGCGGCGAGGCGACGGATCCGGTCGACGCCCTGGGCTGAACGCGACCGGTCGCACCCGCGCGTTACTTGAGATCCTTCCGGTACTGAATGAACCCCGCGTTGGTCGCGAGCTTGTCGTACAGCGCGCGCGCCGTCGTATTGGTTTCGTGCGTGAGCCAGTACACGCGGCTTGCGCCGGCTTCGCGGGCCCGTTCGTACACGGCTTCGATCAGCGCACCGCCCGCGCCTTGTCCGCGGGCGTCGGCCGCCGTGAACAGGTCCTGCAGATAGCAGTACGGCCCTTCGGTCCAGCATGAGCGGTGATAGATCGCGTGCACGATGCCGACCAACGTGCCTGACGCGTCGAAGGCGCCGAGCACGAACATCGGTTCGGCGGGATCCATCAGGCGCGCCCACGTCGTCGCGAACACGGCGTCGCTCAGCGCGGTCTCGTAGAACCTCTGGTAACCCTGCCACAGCGGGCGCCATGCGGCTTCGTCGGCGGCGACGAGCGGGCGGACCGTGACGCGCGTCGCGTCGTTCGCGCGGCCGGCTGCGTCGCGCGCACGAGCCCGCGCGTGGCGGATCGCAACGAGCGACTCGCGCTGCGCACCGTTGGCGTCGAAGTTCTCCGGCGCGAGCCAGGCTTCGAACGCGGCGCGCACGTCCGGCCATTCGCCGTCGACGATCGAGAACCACGCCGTGTCGCGATTGCGGCCCCTGTAGATGATCGCCTGCCGGAACGTGCCTTCGTAACGGAAGCCGAGCCGCGCGGCCGCCTTGCGCGATGGCTCGTTGAGATCGTCGCACTTCCATTCGTAGCGCCGGTAGCCCAGCGTGTCGAACGCGTATTTCATCAGCAGGTACTGCGCTTCCGTCGAAATCGGCGTGCGCTTGAGCAGCGGCGAGAACGTGACGGAGCCGACCTCGATCACGCCGTTGGCCGGGTCGATGCGCATCAGCGCGAGCGTGCCGACCGCTCGGTTCGTCGCGCGGTCGATCACCGTGTAGTGCAGCGGATCGGCGCTTGCCGCCGCGCCGCGCGCGTAGTCGCGGTAGCTCGACTCGTCGGTGTACGGCCCGTGCGCGAGATAGGTCCAGTCGCCGCCGTCGGGCGCCTGCGCATACGCGGCGTACAGGTCGGCGGCATGGCGGTCGGCGTCGAGCGGTTCGAGGCGGCAGTAGCGGCCCTCGAGCACGATGCGCTCCGGGCGCGGGCGCGCGGACCAGTCGGGAACGGGTTGGCCGATGGGCTGCTGGAAGTCGTTGGTGAGCGTGGACAAGGTCGATCTCGCTTCGGTTGGCGGCCGGCGACATGCCGGCATGCAGACGATCGTAGTCCCGGCGAGGTACCATGAGAAGCGCCAGACAATGGCAAATTTATGGTGCCACGAACGCGCGACGATGGCGCCATGCACCGAGACTTCCACGCCGCAATATTCCGATGACGACTGCCATTCCTTCCGGCGCCGCGCCGCTGCTGCCACTCGACGCGCCGCTCGCGCGCGCGGCCGGCGCGCCTTCCTTGCAGAAGCAGTTGCTGCGCCGCGTGCGCGACGCGATTCTCGGCGGCGCGATGCCCGCCGGCACGCGGCTGCCCGGCACGCGCGCGCTGGCCGAGACGCTCGGCGTGTCGCGCAACACGACGGCGGCCGTCTACGAACAGCTCGTCGCGGAAGGCTTCCTGCAATCCGATCGCCGTGGCACGCGCGTGGTCGGCCTGTCGCGGCCGGCCGCACCGCGTCGGCGGGCCGCGCCGCCGGCCGTCGCGCAGCGGCTTGGCCGGATCCGTCCGAGCCTGATCGGCACGGGCGAATCGGAGGGCTTCCGGCCGGGCGTGCCCGCGCTGTCGCATTTTCCGGTCGATGCGTGGCGGCACGCGATCGACCGCGCGTTGCGCCGCGCCGGCCGCGACCTGCTCGCGTACGGCGACCCGCTCGGCGAGCGCGCGCTGCGCGAGTCGATCGCGCGCCATCTGGCCGTGACGCGCGGCGTGCGCTGCGATCCCGAGCAGATCGTGATCACCGAGGGCGCGCAGGGGGCGATCGCGTTGTGCGCGCAACTGCTGACGAACCCGGGCGACACGGTCTGGGTCGAGGAGCCCGGCTATCGCGGCGCGCGCACCGCGATGCAGGCGGCCGATCTTGACGTCGTGCCGATGCCGGTGGATGCGGAGGGGCTGCGCGCGGAAGACGCGGACTGGCGCGAGCGGCCGCCGCGGCTCGTCTACACCACGCCGTCGAACCAGTTCCCGACCGGCGCGGTGCTGTCGATCTCGCGCCGACTCGCGCTGATCGACGCCGCACGCCGGCATCGCGCGTGGATCATCGAGGACGACTACGACAGCGAATTTCGTCACACGGGCGAGCCGATCGGCGCGTTGCACGGGCTCGCGGCCGATTCGCCGGTCGTCTATCTCGGCTCGTTCAGCAAGACCATGTTTCCGGCGTTGCGGATCGGCTTTCTCGTGCTGCCCGACGCGCTGTTGGCCGCGGTGCGGCCGGCGTTGCCGGAGATGCTGCGCGGCGGGACGCGACACGTGCAGCTCGCGCTCGCCGATTTCATCGAGACGGGCGAGTACGGACGGCATCTCGGGCGGATGCGCCGGCTGTATCGCGACCGGCGGCGCTTGCTGCTCGCCGCGCTGGACGACGCGTTCGCCGTGCCGCATCAGGTCGAGGGCGGGCCGTGCGGGCTGCATCTGGCGCTGCGGTTGCCGGCACGCTATCGCGACCGCGCGATCGTCGAGGCGGCGCGCGCGCACGGGATCGGGCCGTTTCCGCTGTCGGGGTTTTCGATCCACGCGACGTCGGCGGCCAACGGGCTCGTGCTCGGGTTCGGCAATACGTCGGCCGATGCGTTCGCGCCGATGCTGCGGACGTTGTCGACGATCGCGCATCGGGTCGCGGGAGAGTGAACCGCAGTCGCGTCGCTGCGAATCGGAACTTACCGCACGCGTTCCTCGCGCATGATCCGGCGGGCAGCCGCCAGGCCGAGCACGAGCAGCACCGCGACATACGCGGCGACCGCGCCCCACGCACCGTGCTGCCAGAACGTGCCGCCGACCGAGCCCAGCACGCTCGACCCGAGGTAATAGGCCAGCAGGTAGAGCGACGCAGCGTGCCCCTTTGCGGAACCGGCGAGATGCCCGACCCAGCCGCTCGCGACCGCATGCGCGACGAAGAAGCCGATCGTGATCAGCACGATCCCGACGATGATCGCGACGAGCGAATGCGATAACGTGAGCGCGAGGCCGGCCGCGAACACGAGAATGCCGCTGACGAGGACGGGCGCGCGCCCGAGGCGATCGGCGAGTGCACCGGCGCTCGACGACGACACCATCCCGAACAGATAGGCGCCGAAGATCAGCCCGCATGCGGTCGCGCTCAGGTTGAACGGCGCGGCCGTCAGCCGGAACCCGGCGTAGTTGTACACGGTCACGAACGCGCCCATCACGAGGAAACCGATCGCGAACACGAACGGCAGGCGCGCGTGATGCAACTGCGCGTTCCACAGCCGCAGGTGGTGACGCAGCGTCAGGTCGGTTCGCTTCACGAAGCGTCGCGACTTCGGCAGCAGCATCACGAACGCGATCGCCGCGACCAGGTCGACGACGCCGATCGTCAGCATCGCGGTGCGCCACGAGAAGTACTCCTCGAGCGCGCTCATCCCGATTCGCCCGATCATGCCGCCGAACGCGGTGCCGCCGACATAGAGCCCCATCGACAGGCCCAGCCCGTCGGCGGCGATTTCCTCGGCAAGATAGGCCATCGCCACTGCCGGGACGCCGCCGAGCGCGAAACCTTCGAGCGCGCGCCAGATCAGCAGCAGGTTCCAGTTCGGCGCGATCGCCGAGAGCACGTTGAACAGCGCCGCGAGCGTCATCGACGCGAACATCAGCCCGCGTCGGCCGAAGCGTTCGGACAGCGCGCCGGCGCACAGGATGGAGACCGCCAGCATCCCCGTCGACAGCGACAGGGATAGCGAGCTCGACGCCGCGCCCAGGTTGAACTCGCGCGCGAACGCGGGCAGCAACGGCTGCACGCAGTACAACAGCGAGAAGGTGGAAAAGCCGGCCAGGAAGAGCGCCAGTGCAATGCGCTTGTAGGCCGCCGAGCGCGGCGACACGCCGGCGGGCAGCGCATCAGGCGCGGCGCTCGGGGCGCGAGTCGCGGTGGACGAAATCGCGGGATTCGACATGCTATGTACCCGATGGGCTGGGGAATGCCCGAATTCTTGCGCACGATCATATATATGTCCAATATATGAAAGAAACCGTAGCGATATGTTTTGAGAATGGCTTGATCGCCATTTCCATCTACCCGAGATCACATGGAACTTCGACATCTCCGATACTTCCTGGCCGTGGCGGCCACGTCGAACTTCACGAAGGCCGCGGAAGCGCTCGGCATGGGGCAGCCGCCGCTGAGCCAGCAGATCAAGGCGCTCGAAAACGAACTCGGCGTGGAGCTGTTCAGGCGGACCGCACGCGGTGCCGAGCTGACCGTCGCGGGAGAGGTGTTCGCGGAGGAGGCACGGCGTGTGCTCGACGATGCGGAGCGCGCGGCGCGGGCGGCAAAGCGGGCCGCGCGTGGGGAAATCGGGCAACTGCGGGTCGGTTTCACCGGGACGGCGGCCTTCAATTCGAAAGTGGCCGACCTGATTCGCCGCTTTCGCGAAGCGTTTCCGGATACGGACCTGACGTTGCAGGAGGCGACCTCCGGCGTGCTGCTCGAGGCGCTGGACGCCGGGCGGCTCGATGTCGCGATCGTGCGGCCGGAGCGTCGCATCGCGGACACGTTGCTGGCCGCGGATTGGGACGAGGAGCCGATGTTCGTCGCAATGCCGGTCGCGCATCGGCTCGCGCAGCGGCGTCGGATCGACCTGGCGGAACTGGCCGACGAGGCGTTCGTGCAGGTGCCGCGCGAAGCGGGCAGTGCACTGTTCGACGACATCGTCGCGGCGTGCAATGCCGCCGGCTTCCAGCCGCGCATGGCGCAGCCCGCGCCGCAAATCGCGTCGGCGGTGACGCTGGTCGCGGCCGGGCTCGGCGTGTCGATCGTGCCGAAGGCGATCACGCAGGTGCAAGTCGCGGGTGTCGTGTATCGGCAGGTCGCGGGCAACGGGCTGCGCGCGCGGCTCGCGATTGCGTCGCGACGCGACGATCCGTCGGCGGTGGTGCGCAACTTTCTGCTGCTGGCCTGGTAGCGCGGGACGCCCTTCGTCGCGCGCATCGCCGCGATGGCGGGTGAATGTTCCGATTGACGAACCGTGAACTTTGCCCGGAACGAACGATGACGCGGCTCCGACGCCGCGCGACGACCCGGCATGCGGGTTTCGATTCGTATGTTCCGCATGCTGCGTGGACTATAAATGGAGGGGTGTACCGGTGCTTGTCGGGCGCCCGCGCGGGGCGGAGCCGCGACTGCCGGGGGAGGTGCACCGTGGTTCGCCAGACGCTTGCTCGCGCCGTGCTTCGCACCGCGTTGATCGGGGGCGTATTCGCCTCGTTGCTGTCGCCGTCGCCAGCCGTTGCCGGAACCGTCGCACCGCCCGCCATACCGCCTGTCATGAAGAACCGGCTCGCCGCATCGCCTCACGCGATGCCGGTCGACTTCCCGACGATCGTCGACCGATACGGCCCGGCGGTCGTGACCATCATGACCGCCGCGCCCGACCAGCAGGCCGGTGGGCCGTCCTTCGCGATTCTCGATTCCGACGATCCGCTCGCCGCGTTCTTCCGCCGCGGCGGGCCGCCGATGTCCGCACAGGTTCCACCGGTGCCGGCGCCCGATACCGCGCCGCGCACGCTGTCGGGCAGCGGCTCCGGTTTCATCGTCAGCGCCGACGGGCTGATCCTCACGTCCGCGCATGTCGTCGACGATGCGACCGATGTCACGGTGCGACTCGCCGATCATCGCGACCTGAAGGCGACGGTGCTGGTCGTTGATCCGCAAAGCGACGTCGCCGTGCTGCACGTCGACGCGACGAAGCTGCCGGTCGTGCGCATCGGCGATTCGTCGCGGGTGCGCGCCGGCGAACCGGTGATGACGATGGGCGCGCCGGACGGCTCGGGCAACACGGTCACGGCCGGCATCGTCAGCGCGACGTCGCATGCGCTGCCGGATGGCAGCGCGTTTCCGTTCTTCCAGACCGACATCGCGGTGAATCCCGACAACTCGGGCGGCCCCGTGTTCAACCGCGCGGGCGACGTGATCGGCATCGCGGTGCAGGTCTATACGGGCGCCGACCGCTACGCGAGCACGACGTTTGCGATTCCGATCGCGCTCGCCGTGAAGGTGCGTGCGCAAGTGCAGGCGCAGATGCGGGCCAGTGCGCAGACGCAGCGCGCGTCGTCCGGCAATGCGTTGGGTGTCGACGTGCAGGATGTCGGCGTCGGGCTGGCTGCCGCGTTCGGCCTGCCGCGTCCGGCGGGCGCGCTCGTCAACGGCGTCGATCCCGGCTCGCCCGCCGCCGCGGCCGGCGTGAGGCCCGGCGACGTGATCGTGAAGTTTGGCGGCAAGCCGATTGGCCGGTCGGCCGAACTGAACGATCTGGCCGCCGAATTGCCGCCAGGCGCAAAGGCGCCGCTGCGGCTGATCCGCAACCGCGTGCCGATGATGCTCACGGTCACCGGCGTGGGGACCGGCGATGGGATCGACAGCGCGGGAGTGACGGGTAGCGGGGGCGGCAATGCGGGCAGCGCGGGTACGGTCGGCGCGGGCGGTGCTGCCGGCGTGGCGATGGCGGCCGCGCGGCCGGCTGACAACGGCGATCGGCTCGGGCTGACGATGCATCCGCTGAGCGACGCCGAACGACGTTCGACCGGGCTCGCGGTCGGGATGATGGTGGATGCGGTGCACGGGCCGGCCGCGAACGCGGGAATCCGGCCCGGCGACGTCGTGCTCGAACTCAACGACACGCTGCTCGAAACGCCGGACGACGTGCAGTCGCTCGAAGCGAAAGGCGGTGTGATCGCGGTGCTGATCCAGCGGGAGAATGCGCGGAAGTTTGTGTCGGTGCGGGCGCGGTAGGGGTGTTGATGGGGGCGTGGGGAGGGGGCGGCGTGCGGCCAAATTCGGACGTTCGATATCCGGGTCAAGATTGTTGACAAATCGCTTGTGACCCGTAAATCCCACCGATATAAACGATCCTACCGATCATGTGTCCCAGGAAAAATCGCCGCCATTCCCTTGGCCCAAAAGTATCCGGCCCACAAACACACCGGAAATAAAAGATAGAGATAACTGACGGCCCAGAACAACAAAGAGTAAATGTCGCGATTTGGTATAGTTGCCGCGGTGAAAATAACGTCTACCAGCCAAAATGGAACGCCAAATCCTAAGACGCCTCGCCGATAAATTATTTTCCCGCTCGGCTGGCTGCGCAATTTTCTCAAATAACAAACAGTCCAATACGTGAAAGGAATCCACAATATCGCAATCAAGATCAAAAGAAATGCTTTCATTCAATCTCCTGTCGAATCAGTGGGGATAGAAGTAAGCGCCGCCTAATACCAACCCTACAACGGCTCCCCCCGATCCTCCTAACATTGCGCCAGCCATGGCGCCGGCAACTACCGCGTCCCCAATGGCAACTGCAGATACGATGGTACTTGTTTCCGTAGCCTCGGCTACACCAACTCCCAAACCAAAAAGTCCTCGTTGCCCGAATGTCCGTTGCTGAGGGCGGTGACGGGCCGCTGTGGGTCGGATAGCGCCCGCCGGAAAAGGCGCACACTCAATCTCCCTTCGCTTGAAAGGAGATTGTCATGGAATGCGAGAATGTCGTCGTTCATCACCGTGTGCCATGGAACAAGGGTAAGCTCACCGGGCAGAAGCCGCCGTTAAGGCTCCGAGAAATCTGGGCGATTCGGACGCGACTTCAAATCGCGTCGAACCGTCGTGAGCTCGCGATGTTTAATCTCGCAATTGATAGCAAGCTTCGAGCGTGCGATCTTACGCGGTTGCTTGTCCAAGATGTCCGCCACGGAAGCCACGTGGCGTCCAGAGCGACAATCATGCAGCAGAAGACCCAGCGGCCGGTGCAATTCGAGATCACGGAACAGACCCGTGAGAGCCTCGAAGCTTGGATCGAAGCGCGAGGACTGAAGGCGGCGGATTTTCTGTTCCCGAGCAGGTCGCACACGTCACCGCATCTATCGACGCGGCAATATGCCCGGCTGGTACATCGTTGGATTGCATCGATTGGCCTTGACGATACTGCATACGGAACCCATACGATGCGCCGCACAAAAGCTTCGCTGATCTACCGGCGGACGAAGAACCTTCGGGCGGTGCAGTTGCTGCTCGGGCACACGAAGCTGGAAAGCACGGTACGCTATCTCGGCATCGAGGTCGACGATGCCCTTGAGATGGCGGAGCAGACGGAGGTTTGATGGCATCGCGGCCGGCGAGCGGTCGCTTGCCGGCCAGAAGCAGACGGTCGCGAAAGGCAGCTTTCGGGGCAGTTCATTAAGTCCGCGGTAAAGTTCTCGGCAGACGCGGATCGGCTTGCGCTAATCAGCCCCCATTTTCGGATCGCGAACCGGGTACTCGGTCAGAATTTCGCGGCACTGCGAGATGATTGCCGGTAAGTACGATTGGTCAATCGACTCCTTGAACTCGTGCCTCTCCAACATGTGGTCGGGCGTGATGTCAATCTGCACGTCGATGTGCCCAACTGTTTGGGCTGTCAAGGTAACGCTGAGATTTGGCTCGATGCAATCAAGTTTCGCAACCCCAGATAGAGACTCGTAGAGACGCTCACATTCATCAAGGAGCCGCGCCAACTCACCCAAGTGAACGATGGAGCCGCGTGTTGCAACGGATGAGTGTCCAGAGTCGCATCGCGCTGTCACGTACAACCAGTTTCCATCCCAGTAATCTTGTGCCAACGGAAATTGACGGCAATGGACCCAGAGTTTCAAGCTCGCAATCTGCAAGCTAGGTTCACTCAGATGCACGTGAGGTTGCGTGGACATTTCATCTGACTCGGATGATGCTGCGCTGCACGATAGCTCCGCTCAGATAGGAGTATATAGGCCAACCACATGGGTTTTCGAACGTCCAGTTTCTGGCACTCGATCCAGCGCACGCAAGCGGCAGCAATGGGTCGATCTGCGCCGGTCGCGCGTCACGGGGCGGCGGCCGGCCGCGTTCGGCCAGGAGCGGTCGGTCGACGTCAACGTCTAGATCGTTGACAATGACCGTGCCGGTCCATCGATGGCCGGGCGCGGAAATCCAGATCGTAAGTCTCAATTGCTGTCGAATGGGGACAATCAGATGAAACTCCAGGCCGGATATGATCAGACGTTTCAGTATGTGCGACAAAATGCGCACGGCCTGGCGTACGATGTTGGGTTTCACGTATATCAGCGCAACGACGGAACATTCATATTCGGCTACGAAGTAGTGCAGGAGGAAACCGATTGTCGATTCGGAAATGGCGCTAGTAGGTTGGACTTCGAGGGCACGCGCATAGAAGCGGAAGCACATGTGCGGATATTACTAGAAAAGATGATCGATAACCTGACGGACGAGGGCGGGGAGAGAGTAACGCGAACAGGCGAACGTGCCGGTTATCGGATTGCCGAATGGACCGACGGGACTGACGGGGATATCGAGGAGTTAGTTCTGCGCTGTCCGGAATTAGTGCTCGGGCGACATGTTGCAATTGCAAGTTGTGACAGCGGCCCATATACCCCGACCGATGAGGAATTCATGGTGGGATGGTCAAAATTCGGCGAACTCGCGGTCAGTCCATTAGTCAAGGCGGTATCGCAGCTTCCGATGCCAGGCTTTGATGAGTGGTATGTGTACGAGAGACTTATCAAGTTTGAACCCCATTCAAATTTCGTGAATCGTTTAGGTTTTAGCCCGCTCAACGTCGATGACAAATACACCGAAGAATTCTGGAGACAGGTTGCCAAGTTGGAGCCTCTGCACGTGCTTGGATCGGGCACACCCGGTTCGTTCTTGGTCACGCGTGACGAATTGCTTTTCCAGGCAGCAGTTCGTGAAGTAAAGCTTTGAAGGCGACGGGGCACGCGTTGTTTCACGGCAGCGCGCGTGCAGGCCAGCAGTAGATCAAAAGTGACGGCAATACTGAGAGGCGACTGTCTCTTATGGGGCAGTCGAGGAACTACTTCGGCGTCCGGCCTTGCGGTACGCGTAGGATGCAGAAAACTGGGAGCACTGAGTGAATGACGACATTGAGAACGAGGAGCCGTGGGACGCTGCTCTTGCACAGACGCTGCCTGGCCAGTTGGTGCTTGTTGGACTCGCGTACTTCGATGTCGATTCTGAGGCGCCATTCGAACAGCAGCAGTTGTTTGGGCGCGTGGTTTTCGCAGACCCTCGAGAAGGCATAGTTCTGTCCCTCCAAGGAAGAAGGGCTGGGGAGCGCTTCTGCCTCCCTCCTGATTTGCGGTCATTCCGCGAAGCGGCCCCAGGAGAGTATCGCCTTCGATCAACCGGCGAAGTTGTGGTGAACCCAGACTTCACAGTCACGTTCTCGATACGCAAGCAGCGCTAACACGAGGGCGCCTGATTACGGCCAGGAGCGGTCGTTAGACATCGCCGCACAGATCGACGAAAATCGACGCATCGGCGAAGGACGCACGATGGGAGGCGATGGTGGCTGAGAAAGAACAACAAACGCTTACGTCGATAGAGAAGTTCTGTATTGGCGTACTGGCTGTCGTAACTGGGATCACAGTTGCGGCGATCATCTGCATTACCGCTCTCAATCTGATTCTTTATCACCGCTTCACGGCCCCCTCAACAGAAGACACCGACCTTGGCGGGGGTTTTGCATTGTTGGCACTCGCCCCCGTTTTTCTGCTTGTCATAATCGCTTCGATAACAGGTGTTTTCTATTTGTTTCGAAAGATGAAGTAAGGGAATCCGCAACGCATCGTCCCTCGCTGACCAACAGGGGACTGTTCGACACTCCTATCGAGCCGCGAAGTTTCCTGATTCAACGACAGCTTTTGGGAATTCTGAAGGACCGCTCAGGGTCGGTAACGGCCCGTCCATAAGAGTGCAGGCGTGGGTTTCAGCGTAGCTTTGTGAGGCGGCCCTTGTCAGATAAGGCGCAGGTACTGCTGCATCATTGGAGTGGCAGTTGCAAGTGTTGCGGTGGGTTGCGTGCTCATGAGATCGGGAAAAGTTGCTTTGGCTTCCCGAGTTTACTAGCGGCCCGACAGGGGCTGCTCGAAGTCCGCCATCCGGCCAGCGGTCTCCGATGGCAAGCGACAGCGACCGGCCAGTTCGACACGTTCCCTGGTCCGATCTGAAAGACATTCGAGAGGCTCTAGCACCTCGAAATCGGTCGGTGACAGATTGAAGGCGCAGTTGCGGCGAAGATATGCTCGCGGTGGACGCGGGCATGAAGATGTATTTGCAACTATTCGCGCCCGTACTTACGGAGCCGCCACAACGAATATCCGAACTATTACCACCGTGCCGATGACGATTGTAATCATTGTCAATAGCGGAATGAATATTGTTTTTCTTCTCTTTCCTTTGGAGTTAAATGTGGAGAATTTATATATGGACGGGTATGACCTCATTACTCGAAACGGAAGGACGAACATCGCGATGAGCACCAAGGCGAAGCATACGTCTCGCCAATGAGCCATTTGGGTTGAAATTGGCGCACGGCCGTGACCGTAGAACGCCTGAACGTAGTAGAAAAACAAAACCGCCGAGACCAATACGGCATCCATCAAATGCAAGGCAAATTTCTTCATGATGCTACCCCGCTAAACTTCGTTTCTTTTGTTTAGCAGCAATTAGATGCGATGCCAACGGAGTTTTCAAGGAATCGTTAACCCCATTCCATTTCACATATATCAGTTCGAAAGAGGTGTAAACCTTCGCGCTTCGGCGTTCACCTCGCCATTGGTGTGACGAATGGGGCGCTGCATCAACACACTTGCAAGAAAAAAGGGACGCAGTCTCTCAATCGGGGCAGGTATGAGCGGTTGCCGGGCGGGACTTCTACCCGTGGAAAAAGCGCCACCATTCACGGCGCGGACCTTGAATGGTCATCCGCTCACACGGCCGACCGAGGTCCGCCGCCGGCCAGAACCCGTCATTCGACACTCTCCCCACGATCGTCGACAATCGCACCGTCGACACCGGTGCAACTTGAAAAGCGTCCTGGGAGCCACGATAAATGCTGCGCAGATTAGGAAAATTCGCTGTCGTCGTTTTGAGTATCATCGGAGCGCTCACTGTGTTTCATCTGTTCATGCGCGACCGATTTTCATCGCTCGAAGAGCCGAATCCAGATGGTGTGCGCTCGTACACGTCCCCCGACGGACGATACCTGGCAGAGCTGCTCTCTTGGGCGGGCGGAAATGCTTTTGCCTCCCACTGCAATCAGGTTGTCATCGTTTTTCCTGCATCTGTAAGCCGGGAGCAAGCGCGGCGGGGTAAAAGGTATGAGGTTTATTCTGGCCAATGCGACGATTTCGCCGATCACAGTCCTTCGCCGAAGATCTCTTGGCGTTCCGATCGCGCTCTAGACGTATTATTTTCGATTAACCACACTGCCGCATCGGCCCGAAGTGTGACGCTGAAGAAGCTTGATTTCACCGGAAACGTGAAGATCGAGTTCACGGCGAAGGAATAGCTATCGCGCAATCGCGTGGAATGACCGCTCCGGAAGGTCTCTGGCGCCCGCTTCGGGTCGGCACTCGTCATACCCGGTTGCCATGTGAACGCAGCACGCGCCCATTCCTTGACGATTGAAACCCGATGGAGCACGTAATGAAAATAAATAGGGTCGCACTGATTGCCGGAATTTGTGGAGGCCAAGCTTTCGGAATGGCAGGAACCTTGGCGTCCTTGTTGTTCAAAGAATTCGCCCTCGTCCCCGTTTTTTCGACGTTCGTCTTCACGGCAAGTTATATTGCAAATCGGATTTGCAGAACGGACGAAGCCCTTGCCATGTCATTCCGGCGTCTGCGCCCGTATCACTGGTCTTTATTCATGATCAGCGGGATACTCCTACTGCTGGTGCTGCCACGTACTTTTCGTTAAGAAACAGGAATTTCCAAAAGAGATTGATTAAATAAGGAGGTGCCTGTGACACAAAAAAACGTCCCGTGGACATTGTCCATAATTTCGATATTCATGATTTTCAATGCTGTTCTCATGGCATTTATCGTGCGCAGGTCCATCGAAACTGGTGTCGCCAGCGCTTTAGTTAAAGGTCGAATAATTCAATCGGTCCGTTCGGTCGATCCCGCTGGATTCGAACGAATTGTCCATGGGCTATCTATAATAGGCTGGGCCTCTGGAATTCTTGGTGCAATTGGGCTGATATCAATAGGAAGGCTCGCGTTCCCGAAGATAACGAAGTAGAAATGACTTTAGCAGCATTTCTACCTACTCCGGCACACCGGCATCCTCGACGCCTTTCAATGGCGGCGGCTGGTGAGGTCGCTCAATGGCCATTGCGCCTTGGAAGCGGTCGTTCGGCGGTGGAGGCGCGAATGACGGCAACGGGTCGGCATCCGCCGGCCGCCCCCGGCGGTTGGCGGCCACAATCGGACGTTCGACGCCGCTGCAGGAATCGTCGACAATCCTACCCCACTAGGACGGACGACAATTTCAAGTGCAAGAAATCGATACGCAATTTGGCATACTTAGCGTTGTGAACGAG